>JAIWEZ010000083.1:0-8458 GCA_048631945.1 Gammaproteobacteria bacterium
GGTCCAGAAACCCTGTAACCAATTGAAAAAACTGGATTCCGGCTTTCGCCGGAATGACAGAAAGAGGTGTTTTTCGACTTTTTACGATATTATCAATCTTACAGATGGAGAGAATATGGATAACGTTAGAGAGAAGATCGAATTTGATGTGCTCTTTGTAGGAGGTGGTCCTGCGAACCTTGCCGCCGCGATTCACCTGATTAAACTCGCCAAAAGTAAGGGGCTTGACCTTGAAGTAGCTCTTATCGAAAAGGGATCGAACATAGGCGCTCACGTATTGAGCGGAGCGGTTCTGAATCCGATTGCCCTCAAGGAACTTATTCCAAATTACAGGGAAGCAGGTTGCCCTATTGAGAGAGACGTTCGTGGAGATGAATTCTATTTCCTGACCGGAACACGCCACTATAGGGTCCCTTTTGTACCCGAATATATGCATAATAAGGGGTTCCATATCATAAGCCTATCAAAGTTTGTCTCTTGGCTTGGGAGGGTTGCTGAGGATCTTGGGGTTAACGTCTTTCCTGGGTTCGCGGGCAAAGAAGTGCTTTACGGCCAGGACGAAAGCACAATCATTGGAGTTCGCACAGGAGACAAAGGGATAGGCAAGGATAATGCCCCAAAGGCAAACTTTGAAGCAGGTATCGACATACTGGCTAAGGTTACCGTGTTTGGAGAAGGCCCCAGGGGAAGCCTGTTGCAGGCTATTTCCAAGAAGTTGCACATATTTGAGGGCAAAATGCCACAGGTGTTTGAAACCGGCACCAAAGAGGTGATCCAACTACCTGAAACCAACTATTTTTTGGATAGCCTGGGCAATGATATTCATACGTTCGGCTACCCGCTAGGTTTGAATACCCACGGAGGTGGGTTTATTTACGAGATGAAGGACAACAGGGTCACCCTTGGGCTTGTCGTGGGATTGAGTTATCAGGACCCATTGCTGGACCTGTATGAAGAATTCATAAGATTCAAACGACATCCCTTTATCAGTAAACTCATCAAAGACGGCAGAGTCATTGAGCAGGGCACCAGGACGATCGTTACGGGGGGGTATTACACGATGCCGAAACTGGCCGTTGACGGCGGTCTTTTTGTAGGCAGCAGCGCCTCAATGCTAAATGCGCCGGCGCTTAAAGGTATCCACACCTCCATGAAGTCGGGTATGCTTGCTGCACAGGCAATTGTAGAGGCTTTCAGTAAAGGTGATGACTTTACCCAAGAGTCCTTGAACTATTACCATCAGTTGTTTGAAGATAGTTGGCTCAAAAAAGAGATTTACATGGGAAGGAATTTTACCCAGGCCGTATCCAAAAAAGGGCTGGTCAAGTTCTTTCACGTGGGCGCGCAATATCTGACCGGCGGACGGGGCTTATTTGATAAGATGCCTATTGTGGAGGACTCCAAGACCTTAAGCCCCTTGAAGGATGTTAATTCGCACCGTGCGAAGAGATATGAGAAGCAGACATATGACGGGGTGCTCTTTGTAGATAAACTCACAGGTGTTTATTTATCCAAAACCCAGCACAGGGAAGATCAACCATCTCATTTGATTGTTCACGACCTGAGTCTGTGTGTGAATGAGTGTTTTGAGACTTATCGATGTCCCTGCACAAGGTTTTGTCCCG
Source organism: Gammaproteobacteria bacterium (assembly GCA_048631945.1). Classification (GTDB taxonomy): domain Bacteria; phylum Desulfobacterota; class Desulfobacteria; order Desulfobacterales. The sequence continues at coordinate 1,626 of JAIWEZ010000083.1, forward strand.
GCAATGTTTACGAATTGGAGATTGACGATAAGATCCAAGAAAAAAGGCTCAGACTCAACCCTTCAAATTGCCTTCATTGCAAGACCTGCGATATCAAGGACCCATACGGGAATATTACCTGGATTTGCCCGGAAGGGGGTGATGGGCCCAGTTATACGGTTGCTTAGGGCTGCCTACAAACGTGCTTCGCTAAAAACTTTTGGCAAAAATGGCCAAACAGACCAAAGAAAAGGGTTTTAAACAGCTTATAGTTTTCAGTCCTCCATTCTACGACCTTCCAGCCAACCTGGTAAAGTGCCTTGTACAATATATGGTATGCTTTCCTATAAGAGCTACAATATGTAATAAATTAATATAAATTAATATAAATTAACTTAAATTACTTGACAGGGTTGGCCTTTCTAGGATATTAATATAAATACTCATCTATCTATCACTAATAAGCAAACAATGCGGGAATACCCAAATTCCCTCTCCCTCTCAATTGCCCTTCTAATAGGGCGCATGAAGGGTTGTTTATGGGCTCTAATTATAAAACGATGGGTCTTTTCAAAAGAGACACTCAAAAAAATATAGGCCTTACAATAGAGATCCCCCAAAGTCTTTCGTGGCATGTAGATTGCATGTCAAACAACATCTTAAAAACCATAGATGGTAGCTTACCATTTAATCGGCTACTAGGAGACAGTCTCAGATGGGAAAAAATGCATTAAGACACATTCGCGAATCATTCTTGATGAGCAAGGCCGAACTGGCAAGAAAAGCCGGGGTGTCCCCTATCACCATTGACAGAATAGAAAAGGGATTGAGTTGCCGTATGGAGACCAAGCGGAAGATCCTTTTAGCCCTTGGTTACAAACTTTCGGAAAAAGACAAGGTATTCAGTGGCTGAGGATGCAACATGATTTTTGAAAGAAAGGAAAACCTCATAGGTCTGGACATTGGCTCCCGAACAATTAAGCTGGCTGAGGTGTTACAGACAAAAAAAGATCGAATCTTACAAAAGTTCGGCATGGCAGACCTACCAAGAGATGCCATAGTGGAAGGTCGTATCAAAGAGCCCACTGTAGTGTCCGATACAATCAAGGGCCTTATTAATGACTTAAAGGTCAAGGCACATAATGTGGCTACCTCTGTTGCCGGTTATTCGGTTATCATCAAGAGGATCACAGTGGGAAAAGTGACAGAGGAGGAACTGCACGACAACATCCAATTTGAGGCTGAACAGTATATCCCATTTGATGTGCAGGACGTTAACATCGATTTTCACATTATTGGAGAACATGAATCAAACCCGAATCAAATGCATGTGATGCTGGTCGCCGCCAAGAAGGAGATCATTGATGAGTATTCAGACGTTCTGGAAATGGCAAACCTGAATCCCTGCGTGATCGACGTTGACGCGTTTGCTCTGGAAAAGGTTTTTGAAGACAATTACCTGAACGAAGAAGGAAACATTGCCCTGATCGATATCGGGGCCAACAAGATGAATATAAACATCGTAAAAGATTATATGTCTGCCTTCACCCGAGATGTCTCTATTGGAGGCGAGCAGATTGTCCGAGATATTGCCTCCCGGTTTGAGTGTTCATTTGAGGAAGCCGAGGCTGTCATGCTGGGCAAGACGAAGGACAAGGTGCCTCAGGAAGAGGGCGAGACGAAGGGCAAGGCTCCGAACAAGGAAGAGGTTCAGGAGATTGTTCGTTCCTTCACCTTAAGCTGGTGTAAGGAGCTTAGGCAGGCCATCGATTTTTACTATTCTACATATGCTGATGAGGACATCAAGAAGATCATCCTGAGCGGTGGTGGCGCAATGGCCGAGGGATTATCCGGGCTTCTTTCAGCAGAGACTTCCTTGGACGTAGAGATGTGTAATCCTTTCATTAACATCAAGATAAACGAAAAACAGAACGATATAAACTATCTTAAAAAAATTGCGCCTCAAGCTGTGATCTGCATAGGCCTGGCATCAAGGAGTATGTTCGAGAAATGATCCGAATCAATCTATTGCCGGTTCGAGCCGCAATAAAAAGAGAAAATATTCGACGGCAGGTATCCTATTTTTTGGGGTGTGTTATTCTTGTTGTCGTCGCCATGGCTTACTTTACGATTAGCCTGAACCGAAACATATCGAACCTGACTGTTGAGATAGAAGATGCTAAGAGCGAACTTACGAAACTTCAGGCCATCGCCAAAAGAGTTAATCAAATCAAGAAGGAACTTAATAAGCTTGAAGCGAAAATGGACGTTATAGCAAGGCTGGAGGCGAACCGCGCCGGCCCTGCTCGGATCATGGATGCCCTTACCAGCCTGGTGGTTACAGATAGGATGTGGCTGACTAAAATGTCTGAGGCCGGCGGGAAGATGAAGCTTGCGGGGGTGGCCATGGATAACAAGACCATCGCCGATTTTATGACCCGCCTTGAGAAGTCGCCTCACTTCAATGTGGTGGACCTCATATCCTCCACACAGGTCATGCTGGAGAAAGGCAAGAAGTTTAAGAAATTTACGATAATCTGTCGGGTGTCAGGCAAAGGGCCGAAGACCTCCTAGGGCGATATGGAAAAACTTTCAATACCAAGTTTGCCTTTTGACAAGATTGCGGCACTGAACCGAGTACACAGGATTGTTATCTGCGCAGGAACGTTCCTGCTACTTGTGGGGCTGTTTTTTTATTTAATCTATATGCCGAAAGCCGCCAGAATCGATGAGTTGAAGGAAGAATTCGATGGCCTTCAGGTCAGACTGACGAAAGCAAGGGCATCTGCAAAAGAGTTGGATAAATACCTGAAGAAGTACAAAGAGGCACAGGGAAAGTTTAGGCTTGCCCTTCAACTTTTGCCGGACAAGAAAGAGATTCCGAGCCTGCTTGAGAACATATCAAAATCGGGTCTACGTTCAGGCCTGGAATTCCTTTTGTTCAAGCCGGAGCCAGAGGTCTCAAAGGGTTTTTATGCTGAGATTCCTGTAACTATAAAGGTAAAGGGCGGATATCATAACTTGGCTGTTTTTTTTGACCAAGTGGGACGACTTTCCAGAATCGTCAATATTTCCAATATCGAGATCAAGGGCACAAAAGGTCCCAAGAAGGGCAGAACATATCTGGATGCATCATGCGTTGCGACCACGTTTCGATTTCTGGAACAGGCGCCAAAGGCCAAACAGGCAAAGAAGAAGAAATAGGCAAGAGGGGAAAAAGGGGCTGATATGACAATTACAGCCGGCGCTCGCAACTTGCTCCTCGGGTTGACCTTGATTCTGTTCGCTGTAGCAGGGTGCGGAAACGGTTCAGAATCGGAGCCTCCCAAGCAACCGGCAGTGCTTCGAAAAAAGATAGCCATGCCCAAGAAGCAGCCCCCCCAAGCCGTGAAACCTGAAGAGAGGGTGGCCGCCAAGGAGAAGGTTTCCGAGGCCAAGGAGAAGCTTTCTGAGACCAAGGAGCAGCCCCCCCAAGCCGTGAAACCTGAGGAGGGGGAAACCAAAGAGAAGGTTTCCGCGACCAAGACCGCGACCAAGCCTCCTTTGCAACAGGCCAAGGCGGAGCCGCTGATGCCTGAGAAGAAGCCCATGGTCCAGCGGGCCAAAACGAGCCCCAAGCTACCTGCTAAACAGGCCGGGAAACGGCCAATATATAGTCCGAAAGGTAAAACCGATCCTTTTCAGCCCCTTTTTGCAACAGAATCTCAACGTATGGCTCCTGCCGGGAAAGGTGGGAAGAAAGAAAAAAGGCCTCCTCTCACACCGCTTCAAAGATTAGATCTGGGCCAACTGAAGCTCGTGGGCATTATCGTCACTCCTAGTGGGAACAAGGCCATAGTGGAAGAGCCCTCCGGAAAAGGATATGTTATCACCACAGGAACATATATTGGTAGGAATTTTGGACGTGTAAAACAAATACTCAATGACAGGGTCATCGTTGAAGAACAAGCTGAGGGTTTTGCTTGGGAAGGACTGATACCTCAAACAACTGAATTGAGACTTCAGAAAAGGTCGGGCAATGTATTATAACACAAAGCATGCTTCAAAACGGATCTGGCGCAACATTGGGCTGTTGTTGACTCTCGTACTCATCATAGGTCTGATGGGAGGCTGTGCTTCCAAGGCACCTACCAAACCGGGTGGCCTTGAACAGGAGGCAGCTTCCGGGGAGAAAGTCATTTGTGAAATTACGGTTTCCGAGGAAGCGACCCAGTCCTTGGTCACCATCAAGGGTAACCAGGCCCTGCCCTACACCTCAGTCAAGCACCTCTTGCCGCTTGGCGTAGTCCTCTATTTCCCGAAAACATCGTTAAAAGGGGTTCAGGAGACCTACACACCTGAAAACACACTGATCAAAGGCATTATTACCACTGAACAGACGGGCAATGGAGGTTACTCCAGAATTCAGATCAACCTGAAAGATGATGTCCCCTACAAAGCAACTCAGGAAAAGAATCAGCTTTTGGTCTATTTCAGAAAGCCAATAGCAGAATTAGCTGAAGGTGAAAAGACAGTGGCAGCAGTTCCCAAAGAGACCGGGAAGCCGGTTGTTCCGGAGCCGGAAAAGGGCATTGGAGTTGAAAAGGCGCTTGAGCCCGGGGCGGTGGGGATGGAACCTAAAGGCTTGGCAGCGGTTTCTGCAAAAACTGAAAAGGCTGGAAAGCCGACGTGGGTGAACCGGATCGATTTTGTCATGCTGAAGGGAAACAAATCAAGGGTCATCGTAGGAACCACCAGTGCGGTCCGCTTTGAGACAGTAAAAACCTCTGACAAAAGGCTCTTGTTGAAGCTCTTTAGTACGAAGATTCCGAAATTTCAAAAGCGGCCGCTTATTACCACCCGGTTCAAAAGTGCTGTTGATCTGGTTGTTCCAATACAAACGGCCAAGATGGGAGATACGGCCGTCATAGCAATACAACTCCGAGAGGCGGTTCCATATAGAGTGGAACAGAAAGAAAATGTTTTAATTGTTGAGTTTGAGCCCTCTACTGTGCCTCCCAGGCCCATGCCGGATGTGAAGGCGCCGGAATGGCAACAGGTGATGAAAGAGACCGAGGCGGAGATCTTAAAGGAAGCGGAAGTGCCGTCGGAGGAGCCTGTTTTGGGTGAAGAGGGAAAGGTTTATACAGGGCAAAAGATATCACTCGATTTCCAGGATGCGGATATTCGTCACGTCTTTCGCATTCTGCACGAAATCAGCGGACAAAACTTTGTCATAGGGGATGATATTAAAGGTAGGGTCACCTTAAAGCTCGACAATGTTCCCTGGAATCAGGTTTTGGATCTCATCCTTCAAATGAACAAGCTCGACCGCGTTGAAGAAGGGAATATTGTTCGGATTGCAAAGCTTTCGACGTTAGTAGCGGAACAAAAAGCCCTCAAAGCGAAAATGCTGGCCGAAAAGGCTGTTGAAAAAGAAGAACCTTTATTTACGGAATATATTTCGGTCAATTACGCTGAAGCCTCCATCATCAAAACACACCTGAACGAGATCAAGTCTGATCGTGGCAAGCTGAGCGTTGATCAACGGACCAACTTGATTATCATGAAAGATATTTTGTCTGCTATCGGCGACGCCAAAGAAGTTGTAAACAAGCTGGATGTTGTGACGCCTCAGGTCATGATAGAGGCCCGGATCGTGGAAGCCGGCACTGATTTTGCTCGTGAGATCGGCATACAGTGGGGGGGGACGTATGGAGTTCAGCCGGGGGACGCAAATTATGGAATAGGTCCCCAGCGAGGCTATCATGAGCTTGGCGGCACTTATGGGCTCGCCGGGGCAGTGGACAACTGGGTAGTAAACTTACCGGCGGCCGGCCCCACAAGTGGTATTAATTTCAATTTTGCCAGATTTGGCGGCATTACTAACTTAACGCTCAATGCTAATCTTCTTGCCATGGAATCTCAAGGGAAGGGCAAGATCATAAGCTCGCCAAGAGTTCTCACCCTGGACAATAAAGAGGCTTATATAGAACAGGGCGTGGAGATACCCTATCAGATTCTTGAAGAGGGAAGCTACAGCCTCAAATGGGCGAGCGCCGTTCTCAAGCTGCAAGTGACACCGCATATCACGATGGACCGTCGTATCGCCATGAAGATCGTAGCCAAGAAAGACGCTCCTGACTGGTCACACACAGTCCAGGGCGCTCCGTCGATTGACAAAAAAGAGACAGGCACGGAACTGCTGGTAAACAATGGAGATACCATCGTTATCGGCGGTATCATAACAAGGGATGAATCAGTATCGATGCAGAGTGTGCCCTGGTTCTCTAAGATCCCTATATTGGGATGGCTCTTCAAGTCACAAGCCAAGAGGGTGTCAAAGAAAGAGTTGTTGATCTTTATAACACCGACCATAGTTGAACTTGAAGAGGCACCGCTTATGGAACAGGCAGTTGTGAGCGAAGCGGGTACGGGAAAATTGTACTAAAGTCCTGCTCCGATTTGTCGATATACTAACTAGAACGTCTCGGAATTTCTACAACTTATTGAAATGACAACTATTTATAGGCTCTGTTGCAAAGTCAATCAGGAATAATGGACACGTAGTGAAGCTTGCGCTCATAATGGAATATTGGAATGATGTGAAAAACAGGAATAAGAACAAAACACCTTTTCAGCCGTCGTAGCCTGCGGCTACTTTGGCGAAGTCGGCTTAGACCCAATATTCCATTATTCCCTGGCCCAGACCGGGGTTATAGGCTCGGCAGATTAAGTTAAGCGCATCGCGCCAGGGCGGGCCAATTGGGGCGAAGCCCCTAAGTTCAATAGTTTTGAAAGGAGGGCGACTTCGTCTACATGACCAAACCGTACCCTTAAGCCCAAGAAGAGAATCCCCGCCCTTAAGGGCAGCA
>JAIWEZ010000084.1:0-8425 GCA_048631945.1 Gammaproteobacteria bacterium
TGATCTACTTCGACCGACCAGAGCTCCTTCTGGTGTTTGGTATAAATCTTTATTGCCTTGTGGGTGCGACCATACATTTCGCAACTCGTCGCAACGAGTTCATTTAGATTAGTCAACTTGACCTCGTATTTGCCTCCCCTGGCAAAACCCAAGAGTTGTTTGGTAAGGCTTGATCCCTGTTCAACTGCGCGTTCTATCCCCTTGAGGTTGTGAAAATAGGGATGGTCGGACCTGATATCCACAGAAATCAGGTCTGCATGGCCCTGCATAGCCATAAGCAAGTTATTAAAGTCATGGGCAATGCCACCGGCCAGAGTGCCGATAGCTTGCATCTTCTGGGCTTGTTGGAACTGAGCTTCAAGGTGTTTACGCTCAGTAAGGTCGATAAAGCTATCAATTAGGTATTTGCGCCCAGCCAGAACCATAGTGGTCACGGTTTTGAGAATTGGTATGCTTTGACGCGCAGCATTTATAAGAACACGTTCTGATTTGTCCACTGTCTGTCCGAGATCCGTGATTGGACACTTGCCCTCTTGTTCCGGACAGATGAACTTGTGACACACCTGACCAACTATCTTCTCCTTTGAGGTGCCGATCAATTCGACTGCGATGGGATTGGCGTCAACTATTCTATGCGTCTCAGCATCAATAAGCACGACCCCGGCAAGAATTGAGTTGAGTATAGCCTCCAGGCGCTCTTCGCTTTCTCTTCGCACCTCCTCTGATTTTCTTCGTTCCTCAATGCCTTGTTCCTCAATCTGAAAAATGTCCCAGAACAGACGAGCAGCGACATGGTCTACCAACCGAACATGGTCTGGTTTTGTTCGGGATATCTCCCGGGCTACCTCATCACTACCTGTTAACTCGATGATCATATCGAGGTGCTTTAGTTTGTACAAATCACAGTAGTCCCTTGTTGTATAGATCCCCTTTTCCTGGGCATAGCGATAGCCTACAGCCTTTGGATTGGTGCAGGCCACACCAATGAGCTTCATCCGAAGCTGGCTGAGCTTCTCGACAAAAATCATATCCATGATCGCCTTGCAGCCAGGACCGCCGCCCACAAGAGCTACGTTAAGAGCCTTTATTTTATCCATCATTTGACTCCGTTTTTATGGCTTCAACCACTGCCTTGATTCATCACAGCTACGATATTATGAGCATATGCTAACAACGTACTATGCTAACCTACAGTTGTCAACTCTTACTTCAACAGTTGTACCCGCACCAATCGACCTTATTGATTGTGCCGAGTTTTGTTGTCTATCGTTTTCCACTTAACAAGAGGACTATAGCAGAATGCCCCCTATATCCCCGGCAGGTTTATGGAAAATAACAAAATAAGACCCCAAAAGCAGGCGTTCATACAGGAAATACGTATCAAAACCATTACCATTTGAAATCCTTGACAAATTTCATGCCCTGTGATAGTCAGCCACTGAAATGCAACCATTAGCCGGCTAACCCCAACTAGTGCCCATCCAACAACTCCCCCTCCCATAGAGGGTATAAGCGCTAAGTTATTTTTGCACCGGATGGACTGTGGAAGGTTTACTGAAAAAAATGAACATCGAACATCGAACGTCCAACTCGCCACAGGTTTACCCGCCTCTGGAGGGCGAGCAAGCACTTGTCCGCCTCCGGCGGATCGAATGTTGAATGGGAAAAGATGAAGAAACAGAAATAGCCGTTGAATGTTCGGCATTGGTTTTTTTATTTGATCTTAAAATAATTTGAAGAGCGGAGCGACATCATTATTCGACGTTCATCTTTCAAAACAATTCCGTAGGGAAGCGAAGTTCTGCACGGTTTGCGAATCAAATAGTCGAAAGCAGGAAAAACTATGAAGGAAAAACCCATTCAGGATTTCTACGAGGATGAATTTGCTATTTGTTATGGTTGTGGGCATCAAAATCCGCATGGCCTGCACATCAAAACGCATTGGGATGGCCAGGAGGGCATCTGTCACTTCAAGCCCCAACCGTACCATACCGCCTTTCCAGGCTTTGTATATGGCGGTTTGATTGCTAGCCTCATCGATTGCCACAGCACTGGCACGGCCACTGCTGCCGCTTATCAAGCGGAAGGGCGTAAGCCCGGAACTGAGCCACAAATCAGGTTTGTTACAGGGACCCTGAATGTACGCTATATGCAGCCTACGCCGATTGATGTCGAGCTTGTACTGCGGGCACGCATTAAAGCACTACACAAGAAGAAAATCGTCGTCTCTTGCTCCCTTTATGCAAACGAAAAGGAATGTGCCCAAGGCGAAGTTATTGCAATCCGTGCATCGAAAAAATTGAATTTGGGTGGTAGACTATAGCGCCGAACTATTTTCTGAACGAGGGCAATAGGGGACAGGCATGAAGAGTTGGCAGCATTTTCATTGTTCTCAGCAATCATTTTATCCGGAGCGTCTCCCCCGCCCTCGGTGCTGAGACGGAATAACCTTCCTCTTTAAGATGTTTTGCAAAGGCCAGAGACTGGTTCTCTTCACCGTGGACGACAGCAATTCTCTTGATGCTCAGGTTGGATTCTTTTAAGAAACGACACATCTCGTCCCTATCCCCGTGGGCACTGAAGCCCCCCAGACTGATGACACGTGCTTTCAGCGGATACTCCTTATTCAGAAATCTTAGCACAGGAGGCGAACCGCTCCTGCCGGACTCTTCATACGCCCTGCCTTGTTCCAGAATACGCCGGCCAAGGGTATTCTGCGCCATGTAGCCGACGATTAGAATCGTTGTTTTCGGATTGTGGATCTTGTAACGCAAGTGATGCAGAATCCGTCCAGCCTCACACATGCCTGAGGCCGCAATGACGATATGCGGAGCATTCTCGCGGTTGAGCGCCATCGATTCTTCAACAGACTGAACAAAATGAACCCCTTTAAAGGAAAAGGGATTCTTGCCCTCTTGTAAAAAGTTCTGATGCGTTTCCTTGTCATAAACTTCGGGGTGTTCTCCGAATACCCGCGTTATATTGATTGCTAGCGGGCTGTCCACGAATACCGGAACCCGGGGCACTTCATTTTCATTACGGAGTTCATGTACAAAGTATAACAGTTCCTGAGTGCGCCCAAAGGCGAAGGCGGGAATCAAGACTGTGCCGCCCCGGTTGTAAGCGTCCACGAGCACCTGTTTCAGGTGTGGCTTCACATCCTGCACCGGTTCATGAAGGCGGTCACCGTATGTGCTTTCCATGATCAGCATGTCCACCCGCCGGTCTTCTTCTTCAAAGTCGAGCGTTGGATTCTTTATGATGGGCTTGTTGAACCGGCCGATATCCCCGGTATAACCGATGGTGAATATCCTGCCATTTTCCTTGACCTTGATGATGGTGATGGCAGAGCCGAGAATGTGTCCTGCATCGTACAGGGTGCAGGTCGTATCCTTTCCAATGGTAATCGGGTGGCGATAGGGATAGCCGTCAAAATATGTAAGGGCTTGTCGCGCGTCATCAGAACTGTAGAGGGGTCGGACCCCTTCCAGACGGTGATGGTCGATCAATTCGTTGATGGTATCGGTCTTTAGTGCGTGGCGGTCTTTCTTCAAGAGCTTCTTGATATCTTTGAGTCCACGTTTGGAGATTTTTTTTGCCCGGCTGGATTTCTTCATCTGGGCCAGGGCCGACCTCACAGTCTTGTAATTGAGATAGTCAGCATCCGATTCCTGGATGTGAGCGCTGTCAGGAAGGAGATATTCGCATGCCGCTGCAGTAGCGCGCGTGCAGACAATGCGTCCCGTAAAGTCGTGCTTGGTCAACAGCGGAATGCGCCCTGAGTGATCGATATGGGCATGGGACAGGACCAGGTTGGTGATGATCTGCGGGTCAAACGGAAGGATCCTGTTTTTTTCCGCGCTTTCCCTGCGGCGGCCCTGAAACAATCCGCAGTCGAGCAGAATTCGGTCATTTTCAGTGGTTAAAAGATGCATCGAACCGGTTACTTCCCGTACTGCCCCGTAAAAGGTTACGTGCATTAAACGCCTCCTTTTGAACTTAGCCTCAAGTTAGCCTGTCCGACGCCGTATTCAGCGGGATCTTCGTATTTTGAATCTATTCCCCACCAGATTTCTAAAAAATCACAGTCCGCTTGATGGTGTTTACAACTTCGTCCGGATCATCCAGTATGGTCACCAGATCCACATCTTCAGAAGAGATATATTTACGCTTCAAGAGGGTGCCTTTAACCCATTCCCACAGCGTGCCCCAATAATCAGAGCCAACAAGAATCACAGGAAACGGTTTGATTCGCTTGGTTTGAATGAGGGTAATCGCTTCAAAGATCTCATCCAGCGTTCCAATGCCACCCGGCATCCCCACGTATGCTTGAGCGTATTTCACGAACATCAACTTTCTGACAAAAAAATACTTAAAGTCCAGTTGAATGTCCGCGTAAGGGTTGGGGTTTTGCTCCAAGGGCAGACTAATGTTGAGACCAATAGACCTTCCACCTCCCTCTCTCGCGCCCCTGTTACCCGCCTCCATGATCCCGGGGCCGCCGCCAGTGATGATATGGTAACCGTTTTCAGCCAATTTCTTGGCAATCGCAACAGTCTTTTCATATATTTCCTCACTCGGCTTTACACGGGCAGAGCCAAATATGGAAACACAGGGATAGATGTCGGATAAGGATTCGAAGCCATCAACAAGTTCGGCTAAAATCTTAAAAAGTCTCCAGGATTCATTTACGGAAATTGCATCAATCAAATACTGTCTTTCTGACATGCCCATTCACCTCTTTCTCTACTATCGGAACAAGCCCGACAAGTTCTTTCTATGATCGTATGTGGTTAACACAATCCGAGGGAAACTGCAATTTCACAGGAAGGATAAAACGGGGTGTGTAGGAATGGGATAAAAAGACTATATCGACCCCAAAGGAAACTACCTGGGGGTCAAACTACCTGGGGGTCAGGCCAACATCGACAGTATCAAGACTCGTTTAGCCATAAGACATTCACTCTCAGCGGGAGGTAGTCATTGAGGCCGGCGGGATGGGTAGTCATACGTGGGCATTCGGAACATCTACAAGGCTCTGGACCGCTCCAGAACTTCTCGGATGTACTTTTTAGTCTCCTTGTAAGGCGGCACCCCCCCATATTGCTCCACCCTTCCTTCTCCCGCATTGTACGCAGCCAATGAGAATTCCAGCCTTCGAGACGTGGGAAACTTCAGGGACCATTGGTTAAGAAGGTAGCTGAGATACTTTGCCCCACCTTCGATGTTGTCTCGGGGGTGAAAGGGCCTTCGAACCTGAAACCTCTTGCATGTTGCCGGCATCAGTTGCATCAACCCCAAGGCGCCTTTGTAGGAAACCGCTCGCGGGTTGAAGGCGGACTCTACAGAAATGACCGCTATCAACAGACCAGCAGGGAGACTGTACCTCGCTGATACTTTACACACGAGTTCCTTGATGTCCGCCTTCTTCCATTTTTCATCTGCGCCTTCATGGTGGTACCATTTGTAGGAAGCCCCGAATCTGTTAGCGCCCACCCTTTTTCGTCTCTCAGGGGGCATCGAAGCCATGTGCGGTAGAAAATCACTATACATAAAAACATGATACCAGCCAACTTTCCCTGCTGGAGACCACCTCTCCTTGTCGGTCAGGTTGAATGTTTTTGTATACGCTTTGCCGATCTGGAGGCGGCCCAGGGCTTTTGACTGGACGAAAGCCTTCACGACCAGTTTATGCCCACCTGTTGGATTGTCATCTTCTAAGGTGAGACGTTCAATCCTGCCAGGATATAGCGTCTGCGTCCTATTCCCGTCGATGGTAATATCTAACTGCAAGTTTGGGGTATCATTGATAAGACCCACTCTGCCGCCCTCTCTTTCCCCCGCCTTTGCAGCAGTTTGCGGAAAAAGCAGTAGAAGGGTGACTAGAAGTGCACGAAAGATAGGCTTGGATACGGAAGTAAACATCTTCAAACTCGTCGGACGAAATTTCTGGCGGCTAAATCAATATTGACCAAGAGACAACCTGTTGCCTGTTGAGAAAAAAATATGCCCCGCCCCCCTTGGGACACCGATCAATGGTCTGTAAGCCCTCGTGAGTCGAAACCGGATTGCTTTACACTCAACTCACTAGCGCATACCAATACCCGATAGGGCTTACCAATACCCAGCTCTTTTGTCAAGGCTTATGACGTCTTACGAGTTTTTGAGGCTGGCCCGCCCTGCCGGACGGGGCTTGCGCGTTGTGAAATGTGAAATGGGGTCGTGCCAAGCTATCATGTTGAAATATCAGGATTAATGTTCCAGAAATAGCTGTTTTCAGCATCAATATCGCCATGTGCGCCTGCTGAAACCGCTCCTTTTTGACCCCCAAAATGCCATTATAGGGCCAATATTAGCCCATATCTCCGGATCATTTCTATGAATATCAGTAACATAGCTTGGCCCGACCCCTTTACTTACCGTGTCAGCTGGCGATACTTGATGCGCCTCGGCACCGCGGCATCGGCGCCAAGGCGTTTTTTTCGGTCAGCCTCGTACTCGGTCCAGTTACCCTGGAAAAAGACCACCTGACTGTCCCCTTCAAATGCGAGGACGTGGGTGGCGATGCGGTCGAGAAACCAGCGGTCGTGGCTGATCACTACGGCACAGCCTCCGAAGTTCTCCAGGGCCTCTTCCAGCGCCCGCAGGGTGTTTACGTCAAGATCATTAGTCGGTTCGTCCAGAAGGATAACGTTAGCCCCTTGCTTGAGCATCTTGGCCAGATGCACACGGTTGCGCTGGCCACCGGAAAGCGTCCCTACTTTCTTCTGTTGTTCAGAGCCGGAAAAATTGAAACGGGCCACATAGGCACGGGAGTTGACCAGCCGCTTGCCAAGCTCGATCTGGTCGTTGCCGCCGGTAATCTCTTCCCAGATGCTCTTGTTGGCGTCGAGCTCGCGGCTCTGATCGAGGTATGCGAGTTGGACCGTATCGCCAATGTTGATGGTGCCGCTGTCGGGAGTTTCCTGGCCGGTAATCATACGGAAAAGGGTTGTTTTGCCCGAGCCGTTAGGCCCTATGACACCAATGATGCCGCCAGGCGGAAGCATGAAGCTCATGTCTTCTATCAGAAGGCGGTCTCCAATGGCCTTGCTGACCTTTTCTGCCTCGATGACCACATTGCCCAGGCGTGGTCCCGGCGGAATGTAAAGCTCAAGCTCTTTTTCTTTCTTTTCCTCCTCCCGGGAAAGGAGCTTTTCATAGGCGCTGATGCGGGCCTGGCTTTTGGCATGGCGCCCCTTGGGAGACATGCGGATCCACTCCAGCTCGCGTTCGAGAGTCCTTTGCCGGGCGCTTTCTGACTTTTCCTCGCGACGCAGGCGCTCTTGCTTCTGCTCCAGCCAGCTTGAGTAATTGCCCTTCCAGGGAATGCCATGCCCACGATCGAGCTCAAGAATCCAACCAGCCACGTTGTCGAGAAAATAACGGTCGTGGGTAACGGCGATAACGGTTCCCGGGTACTTTTTCAGGTGGTGTTCAAGCCAGGCGACACTTTCGGCATCAAGATGGTTTGTGGGTTCGTCCAGCAGCAAAATGTCGGGTTTTTGCAGCAGCAGCCGGCATAGGGCTACCCGGCGTTTTTCGCCGCCGGAAAGGACCTTGACATTTGAATCCGGCGGGGGGCAGCGCAAGGCATCCATGGCCATTTCCAGCCGAGCGTCCAGATCCCAGGCCTCAAGGGCATCGAGCCTTTCCTGGACCCGCCCCTGGCTCTCAAGGAGGCTTGCCATCTCATCGTCGCTCATGGGCTCGGCAAACTTCATGTTGATATCTTCAAACTCCTTGAGCAGGTCGACTGCCTGCTGAACTCCTTCCTCAGCGACTTGCCGCACCGTCTTATCCTCATTCAACAGCGGTTCCTGTTCCAGATGGCCAACAGTGTAGCCTTCAGAAAGTATCGTTTCACCGTGGAAGTCCTGATCTTCCCCGGAGAGAATGCGTAGCAGAGAACTTTTGCCTGAACCGTTTAATCCGAGCACGCCGATTTTTGCACCGTAGAAATAAGACAGGGAGATGTCCTTTAATAACGGCTTTCTGTCATAAAGTTTACTGACCTTGATCATGGAATAGATGACTTTGTTAATCTCATTACTCACGACTGAGAATCTCCTTTATCAAACATGGGTTGAATGAGTTTGGGGTCGGACCAAGCTATGGTATTGATAGTTATAGATTTTCGTTCCAAATATAGGCGTTTTCGAGCCTTAAAAGGCTATTTTCACCATCAAAATTGAGGTTGTAAGGTGCCGCCGCCGGCTCTCTATGTTCATGGTGCTGTCTTTATCTTCACTACACTTAACGGGTCCTTTTCAGCACCCAAATTGAGGCTTTAAGCCTTAAATTGAGGCCTTTTTCAGATAATTTTATTATCTAATCAGACACTTAGCTTGGTCCGACCCCAAGCCCCAAGGTGAGGGCACTACGC
>JAIWEZ010000085.1:0-8409 GCA_048631945.1 Gammaproteobacteria bacterium
TGACCCCCTTGTCCTCCTTTAACGTCTGGCTCACCTTTTCGAAGTTCTCTTATAAAATCAAAAAAACTCATTGCTAGAATACGTAAAGCATTTTGAATTGATAATTCTCTGGTTGCATAACGCTGGAGCTCGCCTGCGGCGGGATCATGCTGCACTATCAGACGATGTTTCCCTGTCATGTGCAACGTTGGGTTAGAGCAGTCTGTTAGCCTGACTGCAATCTTTGAAGTAACTCCTGCCTGTCACGGTTTGCCAAGCCGGATATAAAGTATCGATATCCATCGACTGTGCATATCATTAGTGAAAACAAGTTATTTCTGATACAGTGAAGGTCGGTGTTCACGATCCGAATGCCTTTTACACGACTTCTAGCTGTAAAAGGCCTCCGATTTCTCCACCCTTGCCTTATTACTATCCAACCAGGGCCAGCTTGTGCCACAGGTAGGTGATGAGTTCTCAAATAGTGATAGAGGCCCACAAGGCCAACAATACAGTAGATGCCAAAAATTCCTAAAGCATAATAAAAGCCTTCAAAGTCTATCATTCCACGAAACAAATAATAGAGTGCTGCACAAAAATTTAGAATCGCGAAAATTAAACACCCTTTTCGCACCCCCTTACTTGCATAGTAATCCTTTGCGTCAGTTGTCACAGGATCTTTCGGATACTCTTACTCTAATTTAATTTAGACTACCTAAAAGCTGTATTGGTTATGTTACTGATATCTTGCCAGATTCTATGATCGCTCACCAAGGCGATTTTGTCATAGATTTGTAATGGATATCATCTGTTTTGTCAACTTTTTGGAACAGATTGCCGTCAACTGAGAAACGACTGCGAACTTTGGGACAAACCTCACCGGGGTTAATAGGGGGTTGCAATTTGAGAAAAGTTTTGCTTGACATTAAAACGAACGTTTGATACAAATGTTTGTTATAAGAACGGAGCCAAACTATGACCCCCAAAAAAAAGAACGACCTTACCAAGGAACGCCTCCTCAATGAGGCCGAAGCCCTGTTTGCCCAAAAAGGCTACGATGCTGTAAGCATCAGGGAAATCACGACTGTGGCCCACTGTAACCTGGCGGCTGTAAACTACCATTTCAGCAGCAAACAAAACCTCTATCTGGAGGTGTTCCGGAGCCGGTGGGTTCCTCGGGCCAGGCGGTTGCAAGAATATTTCAGGAAGTCTTTGGCCGCCCAAGACTCACCCTCGCCTACCGCGGTGGCAAAATCCCTGGCTGAGGCATTTCTTGTGGGGCCTTTATCCGATGAAGAGCGTCAGCGCCACCACCAACTTATGGCCAGAGAACTGGGCCAGCCCACCGAGGCTTTTGAACTGGTGGCAGAGCAGGTCATACGACCATTCTTCAAAGGGTTAGCCGGTTCGTTGCGTTCGTTTATGCCCGAGGGGCTGTCAGAAGAACGCCTGATGCTCAATATATTGAGTATGTTTGCTACAGTGCTTTACTTCAGCTTCGCTCATGTGGCGGTCACCCGCATTACCGGACACGAATACGACGCGGCCTTTAAGGCCCAATTGGTAGAACATATTACCGAATTTTCGGTGAAAGGCCTGGGCGGGATCGAAAAGGGGGCGCTCCGGTGAAGCACACGCTTTCTTATCTGTCTGTAGTGTTGGCCGCTCTCCTTGTGGCAAGTGGATGTATGAAGTTGGGCCCGGATTATCACCGACCTGACACCGGCATCCAAATGCCCGTGGCCTACCAACATGGCCCTATGGACGTGGTCACACCGCCGCCCGAAGACCTGTGGTGGCAGGTCTTTGGAAAACCGGAATTAGACCAACTGGTCGAGGAAGCCCTAAGAAATAACTTAGATATCAAAAAGGCCACAGCCAGGATTTTGGAGGTGCGGTCCCAGTTCGTCCAGACCAGGGCCGACCGTTTCCCCAGCTTAAGCCTTGAGGGGCAGGGTCAACGGCAACACCGACAGATTATTGGGGTTATACCGGGCGAGAGTTTTAGCGTTGAAACCGACATCTACACACTTTCATTGCCCGCTTCCTTTGAATTAGACCTGTGGGGTCGTCTGGCTCGGGCTGAAGAAGCAGTTTTGGCCGATCTCCTTCAGGTGGAGGAGAACCGTCGCACCGTGGCCCAGACCGTTGTGGCTGAAACGATCAGCCTCTATTTACAAATGGAGTCGTTGGAGCGTCGGATACAGATTACCAAGGAGATCATTGAGAACTTGAGCCGCACTTTGGCATTTGTGGAAAGCCGTTACGAGCGTGGCCTGATCTCCGTCTTGGACTTAAGACAGGCCCGTCGCACCCTTGCCCAGGCTGAAACCTTGCTCCCATCCCTGCGACAGGAGCTGGGTATGACCCAGCAAAAACTGGGTGTGCTGTTGGGACGCTATCCAACGACCCAAGCGCCTCGGCTCCAGCCAGAAGAGTATTTTAGACGTTTGGCCACGGTGCCGGCCGGTTTGCCCTCTGAGCTCCTATTACGTCGGCCGGACATCAGGACGGCCGAGGCCAAATTAATGGCCCTAAACGCCCGAGTGGGGGTGAGCAAGGCCAGCCGCTTCCCTCGCATTACCTTGACGGGCAGCTTCGGCTATTCCAGCGACGAGTTAAACCAACTCTTTCGGTCCCAAAGCGAGCTATGGAACCTGGCTTTGGGTATTGTGCAGCCGTTGTTTGACGCCGGCAAATTGAAGGCTGGTCAACGGGCTGCAGAGGCAAGATATGAGCAGGGCGTGGCTGAATACGCCAAGACAGTATTGATGGCATTTTCCGAGGTGGAAAGGGCTTTTTTGACTCGTAAGGAGCAGATAGAGCGCCGGGAACGAACACTTAGTTTTCTAGTGGAGGCCCGGGCCACTCAGAGGGTGGCTGAGAGCCGTTACAGCCGGGGCCTGGTAGATTATCTCACCGTGCTGGAGGCCCAGCAAACCCGGTTCAGGGCCGAAGAAAACCTGGTCCTGGTGGACTTGGCCATTCTAACCAACCGCGTTGCCCTGCACCGCGCCTTGGGGGGCGGCTGGGCAGAGGCGGCTGAAGCAGTCAGTGGTCAGTAAGCAGCATTCAGCGCCAGGAACCAGTGTCAAGTATCGAGTATCAAGCATCTTGGTGCAACGGACCACGGACAACTGACAACGAACAACAGACACGACAGGATTATCTCCCATGAACAAGACAAAGAGACGATTCTTACATTTTGCCATTCCCACAGTCTTAGTCGCCTTTGGTGCCTTAGGCATGTGGGCATTGACGTCAAGCAAACCGCAGCTTGAGAAGCGTAAGCTTACTGTGCCAACACCTGTTGTCCGGGTCGTAAAGCTCAAAACCGGCCCACAGCAGGTCCATATCTTGGGCGAGGGTACGGTCAGACCCTTGCGGGAGATCAATCTAGTACCTCAAGTTGGCGGTAAGGTCGTGTATATTTCTCCCTCCTTGGTGAATGGCGGCGAATTCAACAAGGGCGACACCTTGCTGCGCATGGATCCGGTGGATTACCAATTAGCCGTCACATTGGCCAAAGCCAAAGTGAAAGACGCTGAAAGTCGCCTTCAGTTGGCTGAAGAAGAGGCTGCTGCTGCACGGGAAGAATGGCGCCTGCTTCATGCCGACAGCTCCAAAGCAAACACAAAGCCGCCCCCCCTCGTGGCCAAGGAGCCGCAACTGGCCGCAGCTCAGGCCAAGCTGGAGGCCCACCAGGCAGATCTTAAAAAGGCTCTCTTAAACTTAGAACGGACTGAACTCAAGGCCCCCTTCGACGGTCGGGTGAGTCAAGAAAATGTGGATATCGGCCAATATGTCTCACCCGGACAGGCCTTAGCCACCCTCTATTCCACGGAAGCGGCCGAGATAATACTCCCCCTGGAAGACGAGGACTTATTCTGGTTCGATGTGCCCGGTTTTACCCCTGGCAACAGCCCTGGGTCTCCCGCGAAGGTCCTGGCCCGACTTGCCGGTCGGGAGCGGACTTGGTCGGGAGCGGTGGTTCGCACAGAAGGAAGGTTGGATGAGCGCACCCGGATGATCAATGTGGTCGTCCGCGTGGAGAAACCCTATGCCAAAAAGCCGCCACTCCCTGTGGGTCTCTTTGTCATTGTAGAAATTGAGGGCCGGACTGTGCCCGACGCCGCTGTCATTCCCCGGTCCGCCTTGCACCAGGGCGATGTAGTCTGGGTGGTGGATAACGAGGGTCGCCTTCACTTCCGTGAAGTAGATGTGGCCCGGGTTCAGGGTGATGAGGTTATGGTTCAGGATGGGCTCAGGGACGGGGAAATGGTGGTCATTACCCCGCTTGAGGCGGTAACCGATGGCATGACCGTGCGTACCGAAGGGGGCAAGGAGGGGAACCGGTTATGAAAGGCATCGTTGCCTGGTTTGCCGAGAACCATGTTGCCGCCAATCTGCTCATGATCTTTCTCCTGTTGGCCGGTGCGGTCACGGGCCTGACTATGAAACTGGAGGTCTTTCCCGAGACTTCATTAGACCACATCTCCATCAGCATGGCATATCCGGGTGCCTCACCGGCCGAGGTGGAGGAGGCCATCGTACGCCGGATTGAAGAAAACGTGGCCGGTCTGGCCGGCATCAAACGCATCGATTCTGTGGCCAGAGAAGGGTTCGGCTCTGTTAACATCGAGGTCATGAAGGGCTGGGATCTAAAAGAACTCCTGGACGAGGTCAAGGCCGAGGTGGACCGCATTACGACCTTTCCCGAAGAAGCGGAAGAGCCGGTGGTCCGGGAGGTGACACGGCGAACCCAGGTGATCAATGTCGCCGTCTATGGTGATGCTCCGGAGTCGACCATAAAGCACCTCACTGAGAAAATCAAAGACGACATAACCAACTTGCCGAACATCACGTATGCCGAGCTTTCCGGCATACGCATGGCCGAAATCCACATCGAAATCTCTGAGCAAACGCTGCGCCGTTACGGGCTTACTCTGGGCCATGTGGCCGAAGCCGTAAGAACGGCCAGTCTGGACCTGCCGGCCGGCAGCATCAAGACATCCAGTGGCGAAATCCTGGTCCGAACCAAGGGCAGACGTTACTATGCCGCAGACTATCAAGATGTGGCTGTGATCACCAGGGCCGATGGCAGCAAGGTCACACTGGGCCAAATCGCGAACCTCATAGACGGGTTTGAGGATGTGGATATCACGTCCCAATTTCAAGGCAAGCCGTCCGGAGTTGTCGAGGTTTACAGGGTGGCAGATCAAAATGCCCTGACAGTGGCCGATACGGTCAAGCGCTATGTTGAGGAGATCCGGCCCAGCCTCCCCCAAGGGGTGGATATTGATTTCTATCGGGACAGGTCCAGGATATTGCGGAGCCGTATTGACCTGTTGTTAAGAAACATGGCCTTGGGTCTGATCCTGGTGAGTATTATGTTGGGGCTGTTTCTAAACGTGCGACTGGCCTTTTGGGTTACTTTGGGAATACCGATTTCGTTTGCAGCCGGGATGTTGGTATTGCCCCGATTCGATGTCTCCATCAACATGATTTCCCTTTTTGCCTTCATCACGGTACTGGGTATTGTGGTGGATGACGCTATAATCGTTGGCGAGAATATCTTTCGCAAGCAAGACGAGGGGCTTAAGGGTCTTAATGGTGCAGTGACAGGGGCAGTTGAGGTGGGCCGCCCGGTGATTTTCGCTGTCCTGACTACAGTGGTGGCCTTCTGGCCGCTGCTTTTGGGGTCAGGCACCATGGGAAAGATCATGCGCAATATTCCAATTGTGGTAATCATGGTCTTGATGGGCTCTTTGGTGGAGTCCCTGCTGATTCTACCGGCCCACTTAGCCCGGTCCAAGCATAAAGGAACGGGCCTGGCAAGTGGCCCCGGAAAAGAAAAACGCATGGCCAGGTGGCTGAAATGGGTCATCAAGGGCCCTTATGCCAAACTGGTCGATTTCTGTGTGAGGTGGCGTTATGCGACCGTGGGTCTGGGTATCGCGATGCTTTTGTTGACACTGGGAGTATGGAGAGGCGGGTGGATCAAGTTCACCTTGTTCCCCAAGGTAGACAGTGACACCTTGATAGGTTCCCTGACCATGCCGGCAGGCACACCGGTTGAACGTACGAAAGAGATCGTCACCCATTTGGAGCGGTCTGTAAAAGAAGCCTTGGCCGAAATGGACAAAAAGCGGCCCAGGGGCGCGCCGCCGCTTTTTGAACACAGCAGAGCCCTAGTCGGTTTTCACTCGAGGGGCCACGGCCCCACGGCAGCCGGACCGCAGGTGGGCAGCCATCTCGCCCAGGTCAGGGTCCAGCTCCTGGAAGGTGAACAACGGGATGTTAGTGCGACCTCTCTCGCTGTCTTATGGCGGGAAAAGGTGGGTGTCATCCCGGATGCCGAGGCCATCACTTTCCAGAGCGCGCTCTTCAGTGCAGGCAATCCTGTTGAGGTTCACTTGTCTTTGGACGATCACGACCGGCTTTTGGCCGCGGCAGACGAACTCAAGGCCGAAATAAAGGGTTATCCCGGGGTATTTGATGTGAGCGACAGTTTCTTGCCGGGAAAACAGGAAATGCAACTAAAACTCAAGCTGGCTGCCCGCAGCCTGGGCCTGACGTTAAACGACTTGGCCCAGCAGGTTCGGCACGCCTTTTACGGGGCCGAGGCTCTGCGTTTGCAGCGGGACCAGGACGAGGTCAAGGTCATGGTTCGCTACCCGGAGTCAGAGCGCAAGTCCTTGGGCCACGTGGAAGAGATGCGCATCCGCACGCCCGACGGCACCGAGGTTCCTTTCAGTCAGGTGGCCGAGGTGAAGATGGAGCGGGGATATGCTTCGATAGAGCGCGCTCAGCGCCTCCGGGTGATCAAGGTCACCGCCGACGTGGATGAGACTGTGGCCAACGCCAATGAGGTTCGCATGGATTTAGAGAGCCGTTTTTTGCCGCAACTTAAACACAACCATCCCGGCTTGCGGTACACTATAGAAGGAGCCGGCAAGGAACAGAAGGAGTCCATGGCCGATGTCGGCAGGGGCTTTGTCATCGCCCTCTTTTGTATCTACGCCCTGTTGGCCATTCCTTTCAGGTCGTTTACCCAGCCCCTTATCGTCATGTCGGCCATCCCTTTTGGTATGATCGGCGCTGTGCTGGGGCACCTGATTATGGGGCACAACCTGAGCCTTATGAGCTTGTTCGGTATCGTCGGCCTGGCTGGTGTGGTGGTCAATGACTCTCTGGTATTGATTGACGCGACCAATCGGATCCGTAGTCAGGGGGCAGACGCCCATAATGCGATTACCCGGGCCGGGGCCCTGCGTTTCAGGGCCATCATCCTCACATCACTGACCACGTTTGCCGGCTTAACCCCCATGCTCTTGGAGCGTAGCATACAGGCTCAATTCCTAATCCCCATGGCCATAAGCCTTGGATTTGGCGTGCTCTTCGGCACCGGCATCACGTTGCTGTTAGTTCCTTCCCTCTATATGATTTTGGACGATATGCATGATCTGATGGCCAACATTAAGTCTAAGCTCGCTATTCGGCCAACAACCTGAAGGCTTCGCTCGGCAGACTCCGGCGCCTTCCTCGCTCATCATGCGATTTTCGATATGCAAAGGCTCCTTGTGTTACTGGAGAGCCTTTTTTGAGAACAATGATGATCCAGCTAGAGGACAAGAAGATGAAGATGCGGAAAATTGCTCATTTCTGAATTGGAAACTTACGCTTGTGCCCATTGATTTTTTGCGATTCGTGGATGGGCACTAGCTAGAATTTTTTGAATATCAATGATGCCTGATCCGCGGCTTCTCCTGTATTGTGGCTTTTCCAAAAAGTTTCAGGGTAATATGTTGCTATGACTTGGCTACATTTGTCGCACCACATCATAGCGCCCAAGTCCTTACCAAAATCGCTAAGAGTTGCATTCAATTGACCATCCAAAAAAGGAATTAAAGTATATTCCTCCTTTGCATCACGAGCGCAATCTACACAAAGATGTCGAATGCGGCCATGCTGGTCTTTATTCCTGAATGCCGCTATGCCCTGAAGGCTGAAACGCATCACACCCATTTTAACTTTCCTTCCTTTCTCTTAGAAGTCTGTATCTGGTTCTATTCTGTGAAAGCCAAAAAAACCGTATGTCCTCAACACTAAAAAAGAGAAAAGGCTTTATACCACGACTACCGCAAAATGTCAAGTATATTGTGATTTTGGCCCTGCAAAACACCACATATAGTATTTAGCGTTTGAACCGGGGGACAGGGAACATGCTTTTAACGCTTTACTTCGCTAAGAACTTTTGGCAAAGATGGCCAAAATAGAATCGTCAAAGAGAGACCTTTGAAAAACGCGACATTTTTTTGTTAGGCAAGGAAGGCAAAAATTTTAACCGGAGGAATACATTATGTATTTCGAGGATTAAAATTCGAAGCCTGACGCCGCATCACGAAAAAATGACAGTTTTGCAAAGGT
>JAIWEZ010000086.1:0-8410 GCA_048631945.1 Gammaproteobacteria bacterium
GAGCCCCTTTTGAGGTGTTTCTCGAACTATAGTGCCCTAAATCGCGCAGGCTTCGACTTTGTTTTTGACTTACGATTGACATACCTGCCTGGTGCTATATGTTGTGCCGATCATCGGCTCCGCCTGATTTAACCCATTCGTCGACCTCTTCCTTGCGAAATTTCCAAAGGCGACCCATCTTGTGCGCAGGCATCTGCTTTTCGGCGATCCACTTGTAGACCGTATCCCGCTTGATGCCGAGATAGGCCGCGATCTCATCTACGGAGAGCCATCGATCTTCCATCATTGACTCCAGTCACTTCGAGCCCCGTCGCATTCACGAAACGGCCTTATGCTGTCAGTTAACCTGCCTGCGCTGAAGCTCCGGCCGGCCAGCAGATTGGTTCGTCCCGGAAAGCCCCATCGGCTTCCATCCGGCCCGATCAGGATAAACTGGCTTACATTATATGAAACAGGGCCTATTTGTCAACTGGTTTCCCCGTGTTTCTCCGACTTTGACCGAACAGGCGGCTATCGCGGCCGTCGGGAGTATCATAGCTGGACGAGTCCGCCCAAGGCCGGATCGTCCCCGGCGTAGAGCCAGGGTGGAAGAACGGTTCCGTTGACCTGCACCTGGGCGCGGCGCTGAAGGCAGGGACCCCCGGTGTGGGTCGTCGGTTGGCGTAAATTGCCGGGCAGCTCGTCGGGCCAAGTCCAAAGCCGATTTCATCGCCAAGATGGGCATTGTCGAGCAAGAATGTGACGAGGCGATATACTGGATGGAACTGATAGTTGAGGGAACATTAGAGGCCCAGCAGTTTTGGCTTGACGAATACAGAATGGTTGCTATATTAACGGCTGTTCATTATTCCCCAGTAGCTCAGTTGGCAGAGCAGATGGCTGTTAACCATCGGGTCCGCGGTTCGAGTCCGTGCTGGGGAGCCAGAAAAACTTAGGCCAGGGTGAACCTGGCCTTTTTTATCATGACATGTTGGGTTTATATTCTTCAAAGTCACAGCACGGGGCGCTTCTATTGCGGGCAAACCGACGACTTGGTTCGCCGCCTGAACCAGCACAATGATCCGCAATACCGTTCTTCCAGAACTACAAAAGCCTTTCCTGGCCCATGGGAAATTGTTTGGAGTCAGCAGTGCCCAAACCGAGGTGAAGCAATGAAGCTGGAAAAGGTCATCAAGAAGAGAGGCATCGCTCGATATCTCCAGAAGACTCAGTTGGCAGAGTCCCGCTGATAAGCGGGATTAACCATCGGGTCCGCGGTTCGAGTCCGTGCTGGGGAGCCAGGTTTAAATCCGCCCGTTAACTGGCGCGGTTTCTTCTTTTAGTTGAGGCCCCGGTGGCATGGTCCACTGGGGCCCGCTTCTTTATGACATTGTTCCAACACCCGCGGCCATCACCACGCTGGCCCAAGTTTATGCTTCTTCAAGCTATCTTCGGCAGGGTGCACATATTCCATCACTTGGCATGGTCCTTGGTTGATGAAGGGCCATTTTCGCCTTGAAATCGTTTCCCTTTCTATTATACAAGCACCTCAAAATAGATAGTATCGTAAAAAGTCCTTTGCGAACGACATTGAGCATTTTGGGAGGAAAGCGCTTAAGATATTTAGCGTTAAGAAATGCTAATTGTTTGAGGGCGTTAGCCCAAGTTTTAGCATTTTAGCTGAAAATCTCAAGTGCGCCCAAAATGGTCACGGAGTGAGTAAAATTGACTTTTTACGACACCATCAAAATAGCTCAGGTGGATGACATACCATGAAGATACTCGTTTATGGGTCGGGAGGCAGAGACCATTGCCTTGCCGACAAATACGCAGACAGCCAGCACGTTGACAAGGTCTATTTTGCACCGGGGAATCCGGGAACTCTGCGTACACCCAAGGGCCGTGAGGACAGAAAGCTCATAGAGCTTTTCCCTGTGAAAAACTTTGGCCAGCTTGCAGATTTTTGCGTGGAGCAAGGCGTTGACCTGGTTGATGTGGGATCTGAAAATCCTCTGGGAGAAGGGCTCATCGATGTTTTGAATGGCAGGGGGATACGAACCATCGGACCCAGGAAGGAGTATGTAAAAATTGAAAGCGACCGGGCGTTTACCGATGATCTTTTACGACGAATAGGGGTCCCCAAGCCGGAGTACCGGGTCTTTGACGACCCTGAAGAAGCCAAGAAATATGTTCGCAATATCGGCTACCAGGTCGTGGTCAAGGCAAACGGGCTTGCCGCCGGAAAGGGTGCCATCGTCTGTGATGATGTTCCGGACGCCTTGGCAGCCATTGACAAGATCATGATAGAGGCGACCTTCGGAGAATCAGGCAACAGGGTTGTTATTGAGGAAAGAAAATACGGAACCGAGCTCTCCTTTTTTGCTTACCTTGACGGTGAACACGTGCTGCCCCTCAAGATGTTTGCCCAGGATTATAAGCGGGCATTTGATCCGGATGACAAGGCGTCGATTGAGCAGTTTGGCGGAAACCTGAATACGGGCGGCACCGGATGTTATTGCCCCCACAGGCTTTTTAGCCCATGGCTGATCAACAGAATCATAAAAGAGATCGTCAATCCTACAGTCAATGAGATTTATAACCATTTAGGCTGGCCATATAAAGGGGTTCTTTATTTCGGCCTGAACCTGGACCCTTATGAAAACCTAGATGTCTTTGAAGTCAATGTGAGACACGGAGACCCTGAATGGGAGGTATTGGCCCGGAAATTGAGTACGGATCTTTTTGAAGTGGGCATGGCGGTATGGGAAGGGTCTTTGGACCAGATTAAGCAGGTATGGAACAACCAGCATTACGTGGATGTGATTGCCATGGAGGGGCGCTCAAAGGCCTCCAGGGGTTGGAACAAGGGATATCCCGGTCGCTACGGGAAAGGTCATAAGATCATCGGCCTGGACGAAATAGAAAGGGGCATTGCAATCTATTTCGCCGGCGTTGATGAAGATCACCAAAAGGGTCTGGTCACCTTCGGGGGCAGAGTTTTGCACGTGGTGGCCGGAGACAAAACCCTGGAGAGAGCCAGGGAAAAGGCATATAGAAACATAAGGAAGCTCGTATTTCTGGATCACAACAACAACGGAGAAAATTGTCTAAGGTTCCGCCACACAATAGGAGCATAGGGCAAAGCGCATAGGGCAACAAACTCGCTTTCCTCCGAGATTACTCTATGCGGTTTGAAAGAGACGCTAATTGGAGTCGAGCATGAAATCACCAACGGATCAAAGCAACCGACCGGTTGTTGGCATTGTTATGGGCAGCGATTCAGACTTGGGGGTCATGGAAAAGGCCGCTTCACTACTAAACCAATTGAGCATACCCTTTGAAATGACGGTTTCTTCTGCTCACCGCAGCCCAGAAAGGACGGCGGACTATGCCAGTTCGGCCCGGGCCAGGGGTATTAGAGTGATAATTGCAGGGGCAGGGGCTGCTGCACATCTGGCGGGATCGATTGCGGCACAGACCACGCTGCCCGTGATTGGCGTTCCAATCGATTCCTCTTCCCTAAAGGGCCTGGACGCGCTGCTCGCTACGGTCCAGATGCCCGCCGGCGTGCCGGTAGCCACCATGGCCATAGGGGCCGCCGGGGCAAAGAACGCAGCCGTATTGGCCGCGCAGATCCTGGCAACCAGCGACCCTGACATCGAAGGCAGGCTGGAAGAGTTCAAGAAGGAAATGGCCGGCCAGGTGGCACAAAAGGCCGAAACCTTGCGCAAGAAGCTATGAGCCATGAATCGCAATGTTCTTTGTTTACGCTCAGTTATGCGCGAGTTTGAGCCGGTTTTGAATCGGATCACCTGTATGCGATAATGTTTTCAAAGAACTTATAAATCATGGAGAGCTGCGAAATACTTTGTGTGGATCCGGAATCTCCTGATCAGAACACAATAGACAGGGCCGCCGCATTGATCAAGAAGGGCGGCCTTGTAGTTTTCCCCACGAGCAGCTTTTACGGCCTTGGGGCCGACGCCCTTAATGTTAAGGCCGTAGATAAGGTCTTTCAGGCCAAGAAGCGGGATCCTCGAAAACCCGTCCTTATCCTTATCACCTGTCTGGCAGCCCTTGCTCCCCTGGTCCGATCGATTCCAGAGACGGCAACACGCTTAATAGATGCCTTTTGGCCGGGTAGTCTGACAATGGTCTTTGAGGCTGCTGATTTCCTTCCACCCAACCTCACCGGTTATGCGGGACGAATCGGTATACGCCTTGCCGGCCATCCCGTTGCTTCTGCTATAGTAAAAGCGGTTGGAAGCCCCATTACCGGGACGAGCGCCAATCTTTCTGGAAAAGGCGCCTGCACAACAGTGGCCGAGATAGATAGCTGCATCAAGGATCAAGTCGATTTGGTGCTGGATGCAGGCAAGCTTGCGGGTGGAAAGGGATCCACCGTGGTGGACGTAACTGTGGCTCCCCCTAAGATCCTGCGGGAGGGTATCATAAGTGGGCCTGACCTGAACTATCGGGTCTCATGTGGAGACGTTGAGACCGGGTGACGCCATTTAGATGAGATAAGGGTGGTATTTTTCGCGGCAGCCGCCTTGTACCGTGAGGACCCATGACCCGCCGGTGCCCTTCACAGACACACGGGCGGGCCGGCCATCTTCGGTCTTGCTATAGGCTGCGCAAAGGGTCGCCGCCTCATGTACGATCTCCTCAGGGGCGCCGGAAGGGATCAGGACAGTAGGACCGGGCACATCCATCATGCGGAGCTTCATGTCCTTGTTAGGGTCTGTTAGTTCTGAGATGTGCCTGTTATCTTCCTTGGTGCGGCCCACAACCACCTTGTGTTTATCGTTGAGGCGAAAATGACGGCCGTACTTGAGGAGCTCAAAGTCTCGCTCTATGCAATCTTCCTGGTGATCGAATAGATCCTTAACCCGTCTCGAAAAGCCGACATCCGTCAGAAGGCACCCGCCGCCCGGACCGGGATAGTCAGTGATACCAAAGTCTTCGGCCAGCTTCATTTGCCGTTTTCGGGAGCGGCCTGTAATGTCTAAGAGGCGATCACGATCCACAGTGCCGCATTCTTCGGGAACCGTGGGCTGGAGAAACTTGGCACTTAATGGGCGAAGGATATGGCCTGCAAAACCAGATCTTTTTTCAACGTAACGGAGCGACGGCCTTGTCTGGGACATGGGACGCTGGCCCAACACCTCGCCGGTGAAAAGAAAATCAAACCCTTCCTCTGTCATGATCGAACCGGCGATTTCAAGCATCAGGGCGTGACAATCAAGGCATGGATTCATGTTCGCACCGTAGCCGCAGTTGGGGTTTTTCAGCATCTCTACATAGACCCCGGTGATGTTCTTTACTCTTAAAGGGATCCCTGTCATGCGGGCGGCACGGCGGGCCCTGTCTGAGCTGAAAAAAGGGGTTTCAAAATTAACCCAGACCACCTCGATCCCTTGGTCCTTGAGAACGAGTGCGGAGAGAATGCTGTCGAGCCCGCCAGAGGTAAGACCCAAGGCGCGAACCACAGAGGACCTTGTTTTATTGGCTGTTTCGCTAAATGACTTTTTTGTCTGAGGGATAGAAGCCATGGTTCAAAAAATCGCAAAATCGCGTATCAAGAAAATCTTAGAGATTTTAGAAAGTACCTATCCTGGTGTCAAGACCGCTTTGGGACACAGAAACCCTCTGGAGCTTATGATTGCAACGATTCTATCGGCCCAGTGTACGGATGAACGGGTCAACCGGGTAACCAAAACCCTCTTTCAGAAACTGCGTACGGCAAAAGACTTTGTGGAAGTACCCCTTTCCGACCTGGAGGAGATGGTCCGCCCCACCGGCTTTTATCGAAACAAGGCAAAGAGCATCAAGGGATGCTGTGAAGCACTCGTGGAAAAACACGCCGGCAAGGTCCCGGACAATATGGAGGCACTGGTTCAACTCCACGGAATTGGGCGAAAAACAGCGAATGTAATTCTCGGGAGCGCCTTTGGTATCCCCGGAATTGTGGTCGATACGCACGTAAAACGCCTGTCTCAGCGAATAGGCCTCACAAAGGAGGTTGATCCGGTCAGGATCGAATTTGATCTCATGGCCCTGATTCCTAAGAAGAACTGGATCGACTTTTCGCATCAGATGATCTGGCACGGCAGAGCCTTATGCAAAGCTCGCAAGCCAAACTGCCCCGCTTGCCCCCTGCGTGACCTGTGTAATTATGGGCGAAAGTCTACTCAGAAAGACCCTTCAAGCCGAAACACGCTTTCGCATTTCGGGTAGTCTGCACAGCGATTTCCTCGGCGGTGATACCCTTGACTCGCGCCACCTCCTGCAAGGTGATCTGGACATGGACCGGCCTTGCAGCCAGCTCCTGATATTGAACAGGGGTATCGGTTTCGAGAAGGAGGTTGGTAAGGGGAACCGCGGCAATTGCCTTGGCATGGTAAGGGTTATACAAGAGTGCCGGGGTGGCCGACATGTAGTAGCCGTCGGCAGCTATTATGGGAATTAAATCGAGGGAGCCGCTGTACCAGTGAAAGATAGCCTTTTCTATTCCAGCCTCTTTAACCATGCGGTAGGCGGTCTCGTGAACATACCGGCAATGAACGATGACCGGTTTGTCATGTCTCTTGGCTATGGTAAGGAGTTTTTGAAAAACAGCCTTTTGGACCTTCTTTTTTGTCTTGGCCTTGTAGTCCAGGCCCACTTCGCCCAGGGCCACACAGTGCTTCAGGTTTTTATCAATAAAGTCAAGGACTTCGTCATCATGATCGGGGTTGAGTCGCCATGGGTGATACCCAACAGCCGCAAAGACAAATCCGGGATGCTCATCTGCTATCTCCAAAGTCTTCTGGTTGGAGGTAATGTCCTGCCCCACTGCCACGATACCCAGCACATTCCCCTCGTGTGCTTCTTTGATCGCCGCCTCCGGGTCAGGCAATTCGTCCAGATGGGCATGGGTGTCGATGACAGAGGTTGGCGTCACTTATTGTGTTTCTCCTTTTCGTTCTTTCGTCTTTTCGTGCCTTCGTGGTCATCTTTATCTTCGTAGATATAGATATGCTCGATTCCCGGCTTGAGAAAGAAGGTGCTCAACTTCACTTTTTCTTTATTCGGGGAAAAACTGATCACAAATTTCTTTTCACAGGCCACCCTCTCCAGGCTTTTTATGTCCGATAACTCAATAGTGGGGTTACTGCAAAAAGCTATCTCAATGGCGTGATCCTCTTTGATTCCAGCGATATCGACCGGGCCTTCCGGAAAGCGGGGATTACGAAAGGCAGGCAAGGGCTGAAACCCTTTTTCCTTCAACAATCCATACAGTGCGCAGCGTATGGTCTCTTTGACAACAGCATTTCTAAGGTATCCCTTTGGAATCGATCTGACTGCCGCCAATATCGTCCTTCTTATTTCCTTTTTCATGGTTGTCCCCGAGAAAGGTCCTCCTTGCAGAAATTTCCTTTTTTTTGCGGCCTAGCCGCGCTATATAAAATCGCCAGTAATTTCATAACCTGAGACATTATGGATGGTCAACCTGTAATTGGGTTTATATTTTTCAGATGGCTTCTAATCATCTTTATCAGACCTTAGAATTCGACAAGGTTCTTGAGCACCTGGCCCGCAAAACACATTCCCCGCTTGCTGCCGAGCGCCTCCGGAGCCTAACACCGCTTCCCGGCCTCGAACCGGTCCGAAAGAGCCTGGCGAGGATATCAGAACTTCGCAGTTTTATGGACTCAGGAGAGTCTTTCCCTGTCGGCAACTTTCAGGACATAGACAGATACCTCCAGTTGGCGGCTGTGGAGGGAAGCTATCTCGAGCCCGGTGCCTTACGCCATATTTATGAGGTGCTGGACTTAGCAGCAAGGGCGCGACGTTTTTTTTCAAAAAATCAGACAGATTTTCCTCTCCTTCAAGATGTCGCAGCCCCCCTGGCTCCCAACACTGCTCTGACTCAAGAGATCAGCAATGGCATTGATTTGAAGACCCTGGAGATTCGTGACCAGGCAAGCCGTAATCTGGCCGCCATTCGCCGCAAGATGGCTCGGGCACGTGAACGGCTACAAAGAGAACTGGAGACCCTTCTTGATAGGCTGTGGCGTAAAGGTGTGTTGCAGGAACGCCTGCTTACAATGAGACAAGGTAGGTGGGTCCTTCCGGTTAAAGAGAACCACCGGCACCGAATCAAGGGGGTCCTCCACGACCAGTCGACCTTCGGCCAAGTCCAGTTCCGCCAGCAGGCTTTCATCCATAGTAAAGCTTTGCTTGTCGGTGGGGACTTCGCCGGAAAAAACACTGGTGCCGTATTCCGGGTGATGCGAGTCGAGCAGGTTTTGTCCGACAACGGAGATTTCCGTGTGGCAGCAGGGGCGCCACGCCAGCCGAGCGTCCAGGGAGATGTAATGAGGCACGTTGACGGAGGGCAGGCTGTCGACATAGCGTGCCAGAACGTCGAATTCCACGTTGCAGG
>JAIWEZ010000087.1:0-8379 GCA_048631945.1 Gammaproteobacteria bacterium
TCAGGACATAAATCATGTCAAATACGCGAAGCGCGTCTATGGTGCGAAACAATAGAGTCACTATCAGCACAGGTTTGAGCAGGGGCAGAGTGATTCTACTGAACCTCTGTATAAAGGTGGCCCGGTCGACCTTGGCCTGGCGGTATAGATCGTCCGGGATGGAAGAAAGACCGGCCAGCAGGATAATGGCCGCAAACGGTGTGGTCTTCCAGCTATCTGCCACCACCAGGGCAAGGAAGGCCCCGGCCTCGCTCCCGAGCCAGTTGACCGGCCCCTCTGTCAGATGCAGAACGCGGAATAGATAATTGGCCGCACCAAAACTGTAATTGTAAATCAGCTCGAAGACCCGGCCGGAAACAGCCGCCGGGATGGCCCACGGTATGAGGACGCAGGCCCTTAAAAGCCCCCGCATGGGTAACTGTTCGTTGAGCACCAGCGCGATCATGAGCCCCAGCGCGATCTCAAGCGGTACGGAGACCACCACGAAAAGACACGTGAACCGAAGCGACTGCCAAAATCCCGGATCGCGAAGGAGCCAGTTATAATTCTCAAGACCGAGGAATCTCTTTGGCAGATATGTGACATCCAGAAAAAAACTGTCCACCAGTGTGCCCAGGACCGGAATCAGAATGAACAACACCACGAACAGAAGAAGCGGGACCATAAACCCAAAGGCAATCCATTGCTCCCTGTCCAGTGCAGGCATCCGGGCTAGGTTGCCCGGCAGGTGGAAAGATGATTTCTTAAGGCGCTCTGTCTTCATTTGGTATCATAGCGCTTCAGGAGGGCCGCAATCTCTTGCTCGGCCGCGGCAAGCGCCTCTTCAGGCGCATATTTCCCGGCCAGTACACCGTTTATGCGCGGCTGGACGATTTCCGATATCTGGGTGTAGTACGGCAGGATGGGTCTTGGCCTGGCGTTTTGAAAAACAGCTCTCAACTGTCTTAAGTGCGGCGCTACTTCAAGCACTTCCGGGTCGGAGTAAAGGTCTTTGCGGCCCGGATTCCAGCCGAGATGGAGAAGGAGCTTCTTCTGCGTTTCATACGAAGTGATGAATTCTACCAGCTTTAGGGCCTGGGGCTTGACATCGGAGAATTTGGAGATGCCGATATGCCAACCGCCCAGCGTGGAGACGCTCTCACCATCCTTAGGCGCTGGAAGCGGCGCCACTCCTATTTTGCCCCGGACCCCTGATTCCGGGCCTTGATGCAGGGCCCAGGCATACGGCCAGTTACGCTCGAACAAGGCATTGCCTGACTGGAAGTAGGTGCGGGTCTCTTCCTCTTTCATTTCAGTGTAGGTGCTTGGCGGCGAGATGCCGTGCGTCCGGATGAGATCATGCATAAAGGCCAGCGCTCTGCGGTTTTCAAGGGTGTTGAGGCAAATCCGGTCCCCTTGATTGATGAACCCGCCGTTTGAGCCGGCGAATTCCAGGAAGTTACAGATGAGTCCCTCATATTGGGCACCCTGCCAGACAAAACCATAAAAGTCCGGATTGGTTTTGCGCATCTTGCTTTGAACCGTTCGGGCATAGGAGAGAAGCTGCTCCCAGGTCCTGGGCGGACCGGGCAGGTCGAATTGTTCAAAGAGATCCTTGCGGTAGTATAAAAGCCCGCCATCCAGGTAAACGGGAAGCGCCATGAGCTTTCCCTGGTGGATATCGACAAGTTGGAGGACCCTGGCAAAAAAGGGGCTCTGGTCAATATCGCTTCCGAGCGGCTCCAGCCACCCTGAGGCGGTAAACAACCCAAGCCAGGCCACGTCCAACAAGAACACATCAGGGTTGCTCTTGCCGGCGCTCAAGGCGACGACCAGCCCCTGCCGCCGCTGGTCTGTGTCGGTGGGCTGGCGTAATAGCTCGACCGGAATTCCGGACTGCTTTTCAAAATCCCGGATGAGTTCTTCCCAGAAAGCCAATTCAGCAGGCGCGCCACCTACCGAGAAGACAACCGCATCCTTCTCCGGACCGGAGCAGCATACGGCCGAAAGGGCAGCAAGTAGAACGAGCCAGGCGATTCTTTTAGGCATAATCACACCGGGGTTGAGCAGGACATTTCGTAAACTGAAGAGCTAATACAACTTGGCCTCTTTAAGAAGCCATTATAATGTAATTTAACTCACTGTTGAATTTTTTAAAGGTAAACGATGCAGCGCTCAGGGAAAAATTACTTTCCCTGCCAACGAATTTTTCACTCAAGCCCGAAGAGGTGCAACTCCTTATTGATACCGGCAGGGAGCTACTTCTCGAATCAGATCATTTTAAAGATTTGTTGCAAACGCTCTCTGGGAACCGACAAGGTATGTGACCGGTAAAAATAACCGTGAAAACAAGGCGGGAGGATATTTATGAAATCCATTGAAGAGCAGCTTATCGACCACGAGGGATTTGAGCCCAAAGTCTATCATTGTCCGGCGGGCAAACTCACCATCGGTGTTGGACGCAACCTTAGCCTGGTAAGAGTCAAGCAAAGATTTGACCCTCAAATCATACTCAACCTAACTGTGGCGCCGTCATCGAGCCTATTACCTCTTCTTGTACCAGTTCCCACACTTCCCGTTTCAGCTCTATGAATCGGTCGGTGAGCTGCATATCAAGTATTCGGGGCCGCGGCAGATCGTTTTTATAAATGGCCTTGACACGCCCGGGCCTGGCGGACATCACCACCAAACGGTCACTCAGAATTAAGGCTTCGTCAATAGAGTGAGTAATAAACAGCACGGTCTTTTGAGACTTGTGGACTATATGTAATAGCTCCTGTTGCATGATCTGCCGAGTCATCGCATCAAGGGCAGCAAAAGGCTCGTCACACAACAACACATCCGGTTCGTTGGCAAGCACCCGGCTCAGGGCTACCCGCTGCTGCATGCCGCCTGAGAGTTCTCCCGGGTAAGCGTTTTCAAAGCCTTCCAGACCCACCATCGCAATCCAGCGGTTGGCCTGTTCATATCGCTGCTTGGTTGATACCCCTTTGAGTCGTGGGCCAAAGGCGACATTTTCCAAGACAGTCATCCAGGGAAACAGGGCATAGTTTTGGAAGATCATACCACAGCGCGGCTCCACTCCCTGGATTTCTTTGCCTTCGAGCAAAACCCGTCCCCGTGTTGGCGAAATAAACCCGGCAACGATATTGAGAAACGTGCTCTTGCCACAACCTGAGGCACCAACAATGCAGACAACTTCACCCTTGTGGACATCCAAAGAAAAAACTTCCAAAGCACTGAGAATGCCTTTGCGTATCGTAAAGATCTTGCTTACGTCTTGTGCCTGGATAACGGCTTCAGTCACGCTCGCGTGGCTCCCCGTTGCCAAGGTAAAAGAATATGCTCGATCCAGCGGAACAGGATATCCAAAATGAGAACAGTGAGACTGATCGATAACATGCCCACCAGCACCTGACCCGTATCGGACCAT
Source organism: Gammaproteobacteria bacterium (assembly GCA_048631945.1). GTDB lineage: Bacteria > Desulfobacterota > Desulfobacteria > Desulfobacterales. The sequence goes on from JAIWEZ010000087.1 coordinate 3,413, forward strand.
TCTTTGGCCGTCCAGATGCGGAATCCCAGACCGCTATTGGCGCCTACCATCTCGGCAGAAATGACGCAGGTCCAGGCTATGGCCAACACCACTTTTAGACCACTGAGAATGTTCGGCAGCGCCGCCGGTAACATGACATGACGTATGGTTTGCAGCCTTGAAGCACCTAAATTACGGGCTGCTATGATGAGTATCTTATCCACGCGCATAGTGGCATCAGTGGTGTAGACCAGCACCGAGGCAAAACTACCCATGAAGACGATGGCGTATTTCTGCTGTTCATCGATGCCTAACCACAGCATAGACAAGGGTATCCAACTTAGAGCAGGAAGGGGACGGATAATAGAAACCACAGGATTGAGTGCCGCCCTTACCCAATGACTCATCCCCATGACTAAACCAAGTGGCACTCCGATCAGGGCGCTGAGCGCAAACCCAGTGAGTACTCGTGTTGCACTCATTTTGATATCGTGAGCCAGCACTGCTTCCGGACCTGTCGCCATTTGAAGCATACGTCGGAGTACGTCGCTAGGCGCCGGCAAAAAGTATGGGTCGATCACACCCAGACGTACCAGCGCTTCCCAGCTACCAACAAATACCAGCAGCCCCAGCGCGCCGATGACCATGGTCTGCCAAAGACCAAATTCCTTGTTATCCATCTGGTGACGGCCTTGAGGTATTGTCCCTTGATCCCATATCCGGTGTGGGCAATAGGTCTAGATTTACCCAGTCGCGGAATTTAGGTTTTACCGGTATGACATGCATCTGATCGTGCAAAATATCCAAGATATACTCCGCTTGAGCAAAGATGCCTCGATCATTCATCACGCGATATTGTTCCTTAATCCCGTACCAAACAAATTTCTCGAGGTTGGTGCCTATCAACGCCCTATCTTGCTGAATATATTGGCCATGGGCAACGTCTGTCGCTTTCTCGGGGTGGTGTTTCACCCATTCCAGTGCCTCGAAATAAGCCTTCAGGAAATTGCGGGCACGCAAAGGATTGGCATCCGCCCAGTCTTTCCCAAGGATCAATACATCCGGACCTGTCATGGTCCCAAAACGTTGGTAGACCTCAGTATCTGTATCCATGCCCAACACGGTAGCTCCCGGGACTGCAACGAGTTGAGAAAAACCAGGTTCCCAGATAAGCGCTGCATCCACGTTCCCGGCACGAAAAACCGCGGGGACATCACCCACCTCCAGATTAACGAGACTAACATCCTGACCAGGATTGAGTCCGTGCTGTTTCAGAAGTATGCGGCAGGTGAGCTCCACAGATGAACCGAAAGGAAAACCGATGCGCTTGCCCCTAAGCTGGTCAAAACGTTCAATGCCCGGGCGGGCCACTAACCCTTCAAAGCCCGGGGCGATATCCTGATTGCCTACCCAATAAAAACGCCGATTACCATGCGCCATTGCGCTTAGCATGGCGATCTCGCCTAAACTGGCAAACTGCGCCTCTCCAGAAGAAATGGCATTGAGACGATCCATACTTTTACCGATGAACCGCCACTCCACCTGAAACCCGTATTTTATGAAAATGCCGCGTTCAATTCCGACCCATACAGGCACGTGCCCATACCACTGGGAACCGACAGCGATCACACGGACTAGTCCTCCCTGAGTTTCCTCATCGGTCTGCGAGCTGCAAGCAGATATCTGGATGAGTAACAAGATGGCGACAAATCGTAATAAGGCAGATGAAGCCACATTCAACATTGGACATATCCTTTTTCACCCCTCTCCCCTTTGAGGGAAGAGAGGTGAGGGGTGATCCGAGAAAGCATCGTAAACCATCTTAAGCACAGCATCAGTTTCATTCAAGACCTGATTATTTGGTCAGTTGCAATCTTCGACATTTTTCCCGGATTTCCATCCTCAAACTGAAACGGATGCTCTTCCCCTAATACTTTGATTATGTTCTGATCTTCGCTTTGGCAACTTTCGGTAGGTTGGGTTGAGTGAAGCGAAACCCAACGATCTTAAGCTATTGTTGGGTTTCGCGACTCCTTACCTCAACCCAACCTACATAATTAAACAAGTTAAGAGGCTGAATTGTAACTCTTTGAAAATGAAACTCCACGCCGCAAGCAGCGGGGTATTAGACCCGAGCTACGCAATAAAGTACATTTCTAAATCAAGGTATTAGCGGAAGAGCATCGGAATTTTTTCCTTTATCTATATTATTCCTCGATTATCTACAGTTTTCCACTCAAAAGCTCCGGAGCGGACTCCGGTGAAAGCAAAATGCCCACGCCAGCGGCCACCAAGGGAGGAATGAAAATCGGCACGGCAATCCCCACCCCTTTAACAGGCCGGGCCATCCAGAATTACTGCCATGGTATGGACTTTGCCAATTAAATATGGCATCGACAGTAATTACTCTGTAGGAGGTAGTAACCATGAGTATCAGCAATTGCGAGCCCCGTGCCGATTTTGGCGAGTTTTCCATGGAATCCAGAGCAAGCAAATTCTCAGGCGGACATTCCAATGTCCAAAAAAATTTACATAAAGTTTTGTTGAAAGCTAAAAAAGTTTGTTTTTTCGTCGTATTATATATGATGTTTCTCCCTTGTCTGGCACTTGGGGGAACGGCTACTATATCATGGGACCCCAATCCGGAACCTGATATCGCAGGATATAAGGTATTTTACAGTACAAGCAGTGGCAATTACACAGACTGCGTCACAGTAAATTCTACTCAGACATCATGTGAGATCACCAGCTTGCTGGGCGGCAATACCTACTATTTTGCAGTCAAGGCAGTAGATGTATCCGGACAGGAGAGTGAATTCTCTTCTGAGGTCTCCAAGTATATTCCAGCCCCAATTATTCCTCCCAATGCAGATATACAGGTAAATGCCAATCACGGCATAGCCCCCTTTGAAGTAATTCTGGATGCGGGCTTGTCCTCAGATTCTGATGGGAACATAGTCCAGTATTCATGGCAATTTGGCGACGGGTCCTCTGCAACTGGTGTCACCACTTCACACATCTATAATACACCGGGCACTTACACAGTCACTCTGACGGTTACAGACAATGTCGGGGCCTCAGATACAGAGACACTACAGATTGAGATTGTTCCCAACCAACCTCCTGATGCGTCAATGGTACTCAGCAGGGTCAGCGGTTATGCCCCGTTGGCCATAGATTTTGATGCAAGCGGGTCATCTGATAGCGATGGCAGCATTGTAGAATATGATTGGGACTTTGGTGACGAAGCAACCGGCAGCGGATCGAGCGTTTCTCACACTTATAGTACACCTGGTTCCTATACTGTCACTCTGACGGTAACCGATGATAAGGGTGCTGTCGATTCTGCTACGGCAGTAATAGAGGTGCGGCAGGGATACGTATATACCTGGCAGTTTGGAGATGGCCCGGATGCCGATTTCCCAAGTACTGTAAAGGATACCTATATCAATCTGAACGATCAGAACTATTCGGATAATGAAACCCTCAGGCTATATACCTGGCCGACAGACAAGGCGGCGAATGCAATCATCATGAAGTGGGATATTTCAGCCATTCCAGGTGATGCCGAGATAAGAGAGGCCATGGTCCAACTCTACATGTCAGATATGGAAGCGGACGGAGGGGACGACCTGTATGACGTTTCGGTCCACCGTATAGTAAACCATGATCCTGTTATTTCCCTCTGTAGCGGTTCAACTTATGATGGTGTCAACGGGTGGACCCCCGGTGACGATAACATTACCCTTGCACAGTCTGACATAGCCTCTGAAGAGAGCATCGTTTCAGTGGATAAAACCTATGATTACAAGGCCTGGGATGTTCCTGACATGGTACAGTACTGGGTATCCGCGCCCACGGAGAACTACGGGCTATTACTCAATGCAGACACAACTGCAAGTGCAGATAGTAACCGTTACTTCGCCTCTAGAGAGAATGGCGATAGCACTAGGCGGCCGAAGCTCATTGTAACTTTTGTGACGGGTGAGCCAATCAACCTCCCGCCAAGGGCTGAGCTGTCTGCAGAACCAATGAGCGGACAGGCCCCACTCCTTGTGAGCTTTGATGGTGGCGCCTCACAGGATCCTGACAGCACGATTACAGGTTATCACTGGGACTTTGGCGACAGTACCGGCGGTGAAGGCGCGCAAATCTCCCATACTTATCAGGATGCCGGCACCTATACCGTAACACTTACTGTTACAGACGGTCATGGAGCCACGGATTCAGCCGGCGTGGAGATCAGCGTGACTGCAAACAGTGCACCTGTAGCCGTTATAGATGCTGGGCCTTTGAGCGGTTATGCGCCTCTAACAGTCATCCTGAACGCAGGCGGTTCAAGTGATAACGATGGGTCCATAGTAAGTTATCATTGGGACTTTGGTGATAATTCCAGCCAGGTGGGAGTTGAAGCGGAACATATCTACAACATTTCCGGTAACCACATAGTCACTCTGACCGTAACGGATAATGGCGGTGCAACAGGGACCGCCACGGTGACAGTACAAGTGACTACCAATGGTCCACCGGAAATTCTAGATTTCTCTGCAAGTCCGACAGAATTTGACAATCCTCCCGGCAAAGTGACCTTCACGTGTTCAGCCGTGGATAACGACAATGATAACCTGTCCTACAGCCTGGACTTCGGCGATGGCAAATTCACTACCAGCCTCCCCGCATCCCACGTCTATACTAAGAAAGCTATATATGAGGCAGTACTGACTGTTGCTGACGATCATGGGCATGAGGTGAGCCAGGCGGTCACCATAGTGGTGAATAATTTACGACCAAACGCTCCGCATAATGTAAAGGTGGTACTCACAGACTAACAACATAAATAAGATCAGGACGACCAGAGGTCCGGCTGTGAATTTCACAGCCGGACCTCTTTTTTTATTCTCTGATTCCGCTGAAAAAACTCCATCTCCGTGGCCATCCGTGTCTAAAATGGTTAAGTCAAATGAAACCGTTCACGGGATTACAACGCC
>JAIWEZ010000088.1:0-8329 GCA_048631945.1 Gammaproteobacteria bacterium
TTTCCGCCTTTCCTCAGGGCACCACCAGCCGGCTTTTTATCCGGCAGAACAATCGAAGACCCGTCTTCCAGCAGGTGATGCCCCAGGGTAACCACCGCACCGGTGATGGGTGGATTCAGCACCTCCGCCTGGACGCCGTTTACGATACCGATGGTCACCGGAACAAACCGGGCTTTCTGCTCCTGGAGATCGGCTAAAAAAACCCCCTGGGTGCCGTTTCTCTTGACAAGGGCGGCTACCGGAACCACGGTGGCGTTTTTATGCTCATCGAATTGGATCTGAACCCGTACAAACATACCCGGTTTCAGAAGTTTTTGTGCATTGGGTATTTCGAGCTCCACCCGGGCCTCCCGGGATGTTTCTTTCAAAATGGGGGCTATTCGAATAACCTTTCCGGTAAAGGTGCGGCCCGGAAACGCATCGGTTGAAATAACCGCTTCCAGCCCCGGCTGAATCTTGGGATAGTCCCGTTCGATGACATGGATGGCAGCGATGAGCTTTTCGATATCGAGAACAGAGACTATCGGGGTGTTGGGCGAAAGCATGGCCCCTTCGTCCACAAAGCGCTCCCCCACCACCCGGTACCCGGTGTTGTTGTTTTCAGTTACTTTAATCTGGGCATAAGAAAGCCGTATGTTGGCCATCTTCAGGGCCGCCTCTTTTTGAGATATCTGAGCGGTAGCCACTTTCAACTTTGCCTGCTGGGCCTTAAATTCGGACTCTGCGGCATCGAGCTGGGATTCGGAGGCGATCTTCTTTCTCCGCAATGCCACGGTCCTCTCATACTCTCGTTTTGCGTTTTCTATGGTGCTTTTCCTCTCCTGAAGATTTGCCTTGGCAACCTCCAGTTCCGCCTTTGCCTGGATGACCTGCTGGCGATATTCATCGTCGTCCAGTACGGCCACAAGCTGCCCGCCTTTGACCGTATCGCCGATATTGACCAGTATCTTTTCGAGACGCCCGGCGATTTTCGGTGCCAGGATAAACTCAGAGAGTGGATGCAGGGTCCCGGTAAAGCTCCCCATTTCCCGTATGGAGGCTTTCTTTACGAGTACAACCTCGACGGCAACAATTACCTTTCGACGTTCGTGCTTGAGGCCTTTCCGGGAAGCAGAGGCTTTTTCATAGATCTGCCAGCCTAAAAAGCCGAGCCCCGCCAAAATAATGAGGGTAAAAAGGAATTTTTTCATACGGAAAACCCATAAAGCCGCCCAAAGATACAAAGCGGCTTAAAATTTAGAATTAACGTTTTATTATATAACTTTTTCGGATTATAATAAATAAAAACATAAGTTTTTCAGCAATAAAACCTGTCTGACGATCTAAAATGTTAATTCAATAAGTTATTTCCTTATGGCAAATGGAAATTCCCAATATCTCCACATCCGATTGTTTCTACGGAAAAAACTTCCCTTCCGGCGTTTTTATATCGTTTGAATGTGGTTGAAATTATTAAGATTGCGGGTTATAGTGGAGAAGGTTGTGGTGAATTAATAAGGTGTTATTATGCCAGGCTCATTGACCATTTTTAATTCTCTGAGAAGCCGTTTTTAAAGATATCCGAATGCGGACATGCACCGGCATTCAGCCCCTTGCAGGGCTAATGATATGGAATTCGATTAAGGGTTGCACGAAATGCTAAAACGCTTATCAACCAGGCAAGTACTGTTTCTGCTGGTATTTTCAATCTTTTGCCTTTTGGTGTGCCCTCACATCCTGGAGATGGGAACAAACGGGGACGGCACTGAATACGCCAGTATAGCGAGAAACATGTCGGAAGGCCTGGGGACCTTCTGGGCTCCCTATTTGGATGATACGAATTGGCCGGTTCACCACGAGCATCCGCCCCTGATCTATTGGATACAATCCATATTTTTCAGACTGTTCGGCGATGGGCTTTACTTCGAGGGAATTTATGGCTTTGGGATCGCCCTCGTGATTCTATATCTCACAGCCATGTTCTGGCAAAGGGTTCGCCGGGACTTTCAACTGCCGGTCTTAGGAAGTTGGTGGCCCCTTCTTCTGCTCATATCTCTTACGGCGTTCAGTTACTATGTCCAATCAAACCGCCTCGTCGCTACATTTCTGATTTTTGCTCTCCTGGAAACGTATTTTGCATATCGGAGCATGGCCGGAGGAAAGTCCACCGTCATTTACGCCATTGCCACGGGATTGACGGTTTATCTGGGACTCATTGCAAAGGGACCTGTTGCCTTGTTTGCCTTCGCTGTACCGACTATAGGTTGCTTAACAATCAAACCCGGATTTTCACGAGCAGCCGCCAGCACATTGCTGGCGATGGTCATGTGCGCCGCATGCTTTCTCCTGACAGGCCTCCTCTTTCCGGAAAGTATGGATTTCTGGAAATTCTTCATGAAAACCCAGATATTTCCTAGCCTGGCCAGCACCAGAGCCGGCGGAGACACGTATTTTAGCTATATAGAACAGTTGATATCGCAGATGATTGTGCCCTTTGGATTAACCGGTATGATAATGCTCATCCTAAAAGCACACTTCCGCAATCTCAAGTTCAACCGGCATGCCGCATTTTTTTTACTCATCGCCCTCGCAGGCTGTTTACCCTTTTTTGTCAGCAAACGCCAGCATCTCCGATATGTACTGCACTCCCTTCCGTTCTTTGTTTTGAGTCTGGCATTCGTGACAGACAATATTGCTGAAAAAGTAGAATCCATTATTGCGAAAAAAAGGAAGATACGGCTGGGCTTTGTGGTGGCGACCCTCTTTTTTTTCATGGTATCCATCGGCGGCATGGTCTATCGAAAGGACGAAATCACTAGGGCGTACGCTTTTTTCGAAGATCTCTATTTACGGGATATTCCGCTGACTGAGAGGAGCATAGTGACCATTTATCCCAAAGCAATGATAATGGACGATTACCTCTTTGTCTGGATGCAGCGCTATTTTAAAGTCAGCGTGATGGGTGAGATGGGTGGTGATTATCTCCTTGTTGACAAAAACAGCGGGTTTGAAATACCCGAAGGGTATGAAAAAATGCATCGGGAGCCGACCCGAAAATACATATTATACAAACGGATCGTGCAATGATTACGGAGACGGGAATTGTTTTCAACGTCGAAAGTAGTGTTATTTGCCTGCATTTCAGACGGTTTAAAGAAAAGTGTCTGCTTGACAATGCGACCGGTATCCGATATCTGAATCCCTGTAGTCAGGTGCCGCAGTAAGATAGCTGTGTGATATCAGGCCCTACCACATATTGGGATACTTCCTGTTTTGGATGTATTATGAGCCGAAGCTGCGTGCCACCCGGAGAACGACGATGCAAACTGAAACCCAGACACCTCCGAGCTTCATGGAGTGGAAGGAGCTAACATCACTGGTTGGCTCCTTCCGAACGCGTTCCCTTGTCGCCCGCCCAACGACGATCGAACAGTGCCGTGAGGCGATGGCCTACTGCCGGCAGCACGACATGACCATCTGCGCACGCGGGGCCGGGCGCGGTTACGGGGACCTTGCGCTCAACGACAACAACGCCCTCCTCGACATGAGCGCCATGAACCGGATCTTAGAGTTCGACGAAGAAGCCGCGCAGATCACTGTTGAGGCCGGCATGCGTCTCATCGATATTTACCAGGCGGTCCACCACCGTCTGCTCATGCTCCCCGCCAGCCCAACCGAATCGCACTCTAGTGTCGCCGGCGCGATCTGTGCCAACGTCAACGGAAAGGACGCGTGGCACCACGGCAGTTTCGCCCGCCAGGTCGTCCGCCTCACCCTGCTGATCGCCAACGGCGAGATGCTCAACATCGACCGGTCCCACGAGCTCTTCAACGCCGTCGTGGGCGGCATAGGGCTGCTCGGTATCATCGTGGACGCGACGCTCCAGCTCCGCCCGATCCCATCGCCTTACGTCGAAATCAACCGCATCCCGGCGCCCGACACCGACGCGTTGCTCGAAACTATGGCCCGGATCAAGAAATCGCACGACGCGGCCGTCGTGTGGGTGGACGCCTACGCCCGTGGCCGCAGAACCGGACGCTCCGTGATCCATGCCGCAAAATGGATCGAGCGCCACGAAACCGAATCACAACGCCGGGAAATCCTCGAGGCGGGCTACGAGCGCCTCGACAGGCACCGCCGATTCGGCCTCGCGCTTCACGAGAAATTCGGTCCCGTCCTGTCGCTCATGCTTTACGCCCAGCGACCCATGATGGATTCGTTCAACCGGCTCTACTACGCCATGTGCCAGCTGGCATACCGAGCGGGACGTTCCTCGAACTCCGAGCTCTTCCTCCGGTTTGGTTTCGAGGCCAGCTTCACCGTGCCGCCGGCCCACCTCGTCTGCGGCCCGCGTGGGTACACCGTCCAGCTAACTTTTCCGCGATCCAGTGCCCGAGAAGCGATCATCGAGTTGCTGGGGATCTGCCAGTCGTCACCCTGCCCGCCGGTTACCACCATCCTGCGTGCCCACAAGCCTGACGACTGCCTGATCTCATTTTCCGAGGACGGCTACAGCCTCAACTTCGAATTCCACCCGAAAAAGTACCAGGAGGCCGCCAGCCGCGAGGCAGTCGACCGTCTCATAGATGCGACGGTCCGGCGCGGCGGCAAGATTCACCTCGCCAAGGACCAGGTCCTGACCCCCGAGCAGTTTTACCGAGTCTATCCTCGTTGCCGTGAGCTACTGGCGATCAAACGCCGACTCGATCCGGACGGCCTGTTCACATCCGACCTGGCACGCCGCGTCGGCATCTACCCGGCCCTGAACCAGCAGCAGCCGGAGTAGAGACGACAGTATAAAAAGCAGGAAAATAGCCATTTATGGATGGGCACTAATTAAAAGCTGTAACGGATGCCCACTCCCAATGCGTTGGAAGCGCCACGAACACCGTTAAAGAGGCCAAATGCACCTGAGCGATGGTGGATTCGACCCACCACGCTCCATTGTGGAACCTTGGGAAGAGAAAAAGCTACTTCAAATAATAGATAGGTTAAAAGTTGAGAGGTTTTGTCATGATTTTTGTCTTCAATATCTGGTGTTTCCGTGGCGTAAGAAAGTCCTATTCCCGCAGCTATGCTTGTTTCTATATAATTATCCCATGGGAATAGTAGCCAACGAGATATGCCTAATCCGTTAAATTCCCAATGATTTTGATCCTGAAAATGTTTTACTATTTGTCCTTCTAATTCAAAATCGAGGATATCACGAAATGAGTAGAATCTTCTTGACAAAGCCATCGCCAACAAACTTGAGTCTTCAAAACCGACCCTAAAGCTTGCGGAATCATCTAAATCTCCATCGGTCAGCCTTGCCCAATACCCCGTGATCGCCCAATCTCCTTCCGCTTTCACATTACTACAGATGCCGCAACTAATAACGCCAACAACAAGAATAAATGCAAAAATTCGCCTTCTTCTCATGCACATACGCTTCCTTTAAGTCATCAGTAGAATAATCTATCAGCTTTTTGAAAAATATCGCTTGAGCATAACCTAATCCGGCGAAGCCGGAACCAAATTGAATATTGACGATTGAATATTGACGATTTGTGGTATCGCTTCGCTCTGTCTTTTCTATTAAAATCGATAGAATTCCTTAAATATTCAATCTGGCTATGGCATAAATCATGCGCAGACATGATGTGATTTGAACAAATAGGTGCTAAACACGAAATCATGGAATGTCAGTTGGCAATAATCGGATGCGGTCTCTCAGGTATGGCAGCGGCGCTGTTTGCAGCCGAACAGGGGATCTCCACTGTCCAGACAGGTGTCTCCGGGGGTATGATCTTTGCCAGCGGTCTTCTGGACCTGATGGGTGTTCACCCTGTGGAAACAGGGAATAAATGGAAAGATCCGTGGGCGGCAATTGATGCCCTTGCAAGGGATATCCCCGACCACCCATATGCCCGATTAGAGAAAAGCGCCCTAAGGGAATCAATGAAACAGGTGGTCGCTTTTTTAGGTGATGAAGGCCTTCCTTACCTGAAGGATGGCGAAAATAATTCAGAGATGATCACACCTCTCGGGACTTCCAAATACTCATATTATGTGCCGCAAACCATGTGGGATGGGGTAAAGGCCCTTAAGGAAAAGCCGCCCTGCCTCATTTTGGGTTTTAACGGCCTGAATGACTTCAGTGCTTCCCAGATTGCGGGGACCTTGGGTGATCAATGGCCCGGCTTGCGCTGGCACAATCTGAACTTCAGTAATAACGGGACTGCTGCAGGACTTGTTTCAGGAGATATCATGGCCCGGGACATGGAGGTTCCTGGAAATTTAGAGAGGCTTGTAAGCGAAGTTAGACCTCATTTAAAAGATGCCGAGGCAGTGGGAATGCCCGCTATTCTCGGTATGGAACGATCCCACGAGATTGTTGAGGAATTATCAAGTGAATTAGGGGCGCGGGTATTTGAAATCCCCACAATGCCCCTCTCTGTTTCCGGACTCAGGTTAAATGAGGCCTTCATGCGAGGGTTATCTGTTAGGGGTGTTAAGCTCTTTTTTCCTAACAGGGTTCTCAAATGGGAACAGGATGAGAACGGAAAGTTCCTGCTCGGTATAGGCCGGAATAGACCGGACAAATGGATCCGGGCCGAAGGGGTGATCCTTGCCGCGGGGAGATTCTGGGCAAAAGGGCTCAGGGCGGACAGGGATAAGATCAGGGAGACACTCTTTGATCTTCCTGTTTCTCAGCCGGGGGAGAGGAAGGAGTGGCACAGAAGGGAATTCTTTGATCTTAGGGGTCATCCCGCAAACCAGGCAGGTCTTGAGGTGGATGATCTGTTCAGGCCTATCGGCAAGGACGGAGGCCCTGTTTTTGATAATCTCTTTGCATGCGGATCGATCCTTGCCCACCAGGATTGGATGCGGATGAAATGCGGCTCAGGTCTGGCCATAGGCACTGCCTCGGCCGCGGTGGATGCTTTTTCTTCTTTTGGTGCTTGAAAGAAGCGCGACGTAATGTTAGTTATACAGACCTCAACCACTCAACTATTTGACCATCTCAATAATGAGAGGATATCAGCCTAATGTCCCTTGTCCTGGAAAATATCACCAAAAAAGTTGGACGCGAGACCCATCTCTACAACATCAGCCTTGAGTTTGAGACGGGCTCCCGCAATGTGCTCTTAGGTCGTACCTTAGCGGGCAAGACCTCCCTTCTTCGGTTGATGGCAGGACTCGATAGACCGACTACGGGAAAGGTATTGGTAAACGGAGAAGACGTTACCGGCAAATCAGTCCGAAAACGGAGTGTTGCCATGGTCTATCAGCAGTTCATCAACTACCCTTCTCTCACTGTCTATAAAAATATCGCCTCACCTTTGAAAATTGCCCGAGTCAAAAAGGGAGAAATTGATCGGCGCGTACGCAAAACCGCTGAGATGCTACACATCGAGGGGATGCTGGATCGTCTGCCCACCGAGCTTTCCGGTGGACAGCAGCAGCGCGTTGCCATTGCCAGGGCATTAATCGGAGACGCCGAGCTGCTTTTGTTAGACGAGCCCTTGGTGAACTTAGACTATAAACTGCGTGAAGAACTGCGGGTTGAGCTTCACGATATTTTCGAGGAGCGCAAGGCGATTGTCGTCTACACCACCACGGAACCGACTGAGGCCCTGATGTTAGGGGGGAATATCGCGGTCATTGATGAAGGCCGCATTCTGCAAACCGGTCCAACACCGGAAGTTTACCATAATCCAGCGACAACCAAAGTGGCTGAAGTCTGCAGTGATCCGCCCATCAACTTCCTGAAAGGCACGATTCAAGGAGGCTCTGCTCGAGTGGGGCGGAATATTGAAATGCCCATTGAACACCATATGAAATCCTTGATGGACGGGGATTATATGTTCGGTGTACGTTCCAATCATCTTTTTTTGGCCAGAAACGGTAAGGAAGATGTGGAAATTCCGGCTAAAGTCGAATTGGCAGAGATTAACGGGTCCGAAACGTTCATTCATGCCGACTATGATGACTCCCGGTTAGTGGTTCAGGAGAACGGGGTTCGTCTTGTCCGGATCGGAGCTGAAATAACCATATATGTCAACCCGTCCTCTTTTTTTGTGTATGATGAGGCAGGGGGGCTGGTTGCGTCACCCTCTCGTGAGGCTGTTGAAGTCGGACTGACATAGGAGACTGTCATGGCTCGTATCGAGTTGAATGAAGTTGTTCACAGCTATTTGCCCAAGCCCAAAAGCGAGTCGGATTATGCCCTGAAGCGCATACACAATGTGTGGGATGACGGGGATGCATGTGCCTTGTTAGGACCCTCGGGCTGTGGGAAAACCACCTTGCTGAACATCGTTTCCGGTCTGTTAACCCCCAGCAGGGGGCGGGTTCTATATGATGG
>JAIWEZ010000089.1:0-8300 GCA_048631945.1 Gammaproteobacteria bacterium
ATGCGGTGGTCTGGCCTTCCTCGCAACCGGCTCTCCCAACGGGCTGCCGAACCCGTCATGCCCGGCAGGCTATCGTTGCCGGAGCAGCCGCATCCCGTTCAGCGTCACGATGAGTGAGGCGCCCACGTCGGCAAACACCGCCATCCACAACGTGGCGACGCCTCCGAGGGCCAGGGCCAGGAAGACCGCCTTGATGGCCAACGAGAGCGCGACGTTCTGCCGGATGATGCCCCGTGTCTTTCTGCTGAGCTGGACCGCAAAGGGCAGCTTGCTCAGATCGTCGGCCATGAGCGCCACATCGGATGTCTCCAGGGCCGTATCGCTGCCCGCCGCCCCCATGGCGATACCCACGGTCGCCCGAGCCAGGGCAGGAGCATCGTTCACGCCATCTCCCACCATGGCGACAGTGCCGTGCTCCTCCAATAGGGCTTCGATGGCATTCACTTTTTGGTCGGGCAGCAGACCGGCCTGTACCTCGCTGACGCCTGCCGCCTCCGCCACAGCTTGTGCGGTTGCCTCGTTGTCGCCCGTCAGCATGACCGTGCGTTCGATGCCGATCTCCCCGAGTGTGCCCATCACTTCCGGAACACCGGGCCGCAGGGTGTCGGTGACGGCGATATAGTTACCGTATTGCACGATGGCAAGGGTGAGAAGATCCGCCTTTATGGAATAGATTGCCCCGAGAAGAAACAAGACTTTGGCAAAAGAGCCAAACAGTTCACATCCGATATGGTCTTTGGCAAGAATGTTGAGGTCGAGCCGGTCACCACTGACAGATACGGAAGAACCATTGCGTGGATCTATGTAAACGGCGACTGCCTGAATGAAGCATTGCTCAAAGCCGGCCTTGCCTGGCACTATAAAAGGTATTTTTCTGAACAGCACCTAGCAGACTTAGAGGCCGAGGCAAAGCAGGAAAAAGTGGGGTTATGGAGCCATCCTCGGTCTATCGCTCCGTGGGGTTTCAGGCGTGGCAAGAGAACGGCCACAAGTCCGAAAACGTTATCTGAACACAAAACGTTAGTTTATTATGGGAACGTCAGAACCAAGAAGTTTCATAGGCCATCTTGTAGATACTATAATTGCGGTAACTGCACAGCGACCTTCAACAGCAGGGAAGAAGCGGTTCAGGCTGGATACGTACCTTGTAAAACATGTAACCCATAGGCAGTGAACGAGAGGGTGTTGGGCTTGGGGACGCCCTATTAGTATAGAAGCCATTTCAAAACCTCAGATCGCGTTCGAGGGCAAGGCGGGGGCCGATGATAAAGCGCAGCATACACGGGAAGTATGTGAGCATTTTGAAGAGGCCCTCAACACAGCCATCGGGCGCTAGATGGGGTTTTGAAATGGCTTCTAGTTTCGTTTGGCAAGCTGCTCACTTATCTTGGCCGCCTTCTCAGCCGATACGTGGGTAAGTATCTGCCCAACATGCTCCCCTTTCATCTTTGAGAATAGTTCTATAACAACGCCCATATCAAGCTTTTCTATAAGGGCCGCGGCCTTTTTAGGAGCCATGGTAGTATATATCTTGATAAGATGCTTGATCTTGTTATCATGAATCATCTTTTGTTCATCAAGCTTTCTCTGGATACTGTCCTGGATTTCCGATAACCGGGTTACCTTTGCCTCAATTTCCCGCTTAAGGGCTGTTAGCTGTTTACGTTCCCTTTCGAGTTGCCGTCTTTCCGTCTCTATTTCAGCTCGCTTTCGTTCAAGGATTTCTACATTCACTCCCACATTTTGAGAATTCAAAGACCGCTGTGCCGGAAAAGGGGGATTGGCATCTTCGGCTAAAGCCTGCCTACTACCCAACACAGGTCTTTTCATATAAAGGACGGTACCGCCAAGCATGAGCTTTAAAATCAAAAAACCCAACAGTGTTGCCGGCAGGTAAAATCTTACATATCTAGTCTTAAACTTCATGTTTCTTTAGTCCAATCAATTCGTCTGCTGCCTTCTGTTCGGCCCGATTAATCCATTTCAAGTGTTTACTGTATTGGGTTTGCTTAATCCACTCCAAGGTTTTCTTCTTCATCGTTTCGACCTTGGCCGCCTCCTGCTTTTCCCTTATCCTCTTGTCAATCTCAACCAAGCGCTCCCTTTCGGATTCAATCTCGTCGTGCAACCCTTGTAAATAGGCTGTGAAGATCAGATGACGATCAACTTCAATCCCTTGTTTCTGCTCGCTGTCAAGTTCACTAACAGTACACCGCCTGGCCTGCTCGATCTCGGATATCCTTTTCTCACTTTCAACAAGTGCCTGTGTTTCTCTGGCCAAACCGATCTGGGCAATCCGTTCCCGGTACTCTCGATACCGGATCACCGGATCAAGTCTGAACTTAAACCTTTTCATGATCGTCGCCTTGGAATAGCTCCTTGAGCTTGTCAAGTCCAACATCACAAGACACCTTATCGGCAATATCCTGTCTTAAAAAGGCGTTGATCCTGTCAATCATACTTATGGCATAATCTATTTTTGGATCACTCCCATCAACATATGCTCCGATAGCTATTAAGTCTTCGGCATCTTGATAGGTAGCGATAACATCTGCAACCTTCTCGGAAAGTTTCAGGTGCTCAGGGTCCACGACTTCTCGCATCACGCGGCTCACGCTCGCAAGCACATCTATGGCCGGATAATGGCCACGATTGGCAAGCCTTCTCGAAAGTACAATATGGCCGTCTACGGTAGCTCGCACGGCATCTCCCACAGGATCGTTCATATCATCACCTTCGACCAAAACCGTGTAGATACCGGTTATACTCCCCTTGCCTTCAATGCTGCCGGCGCGTTCCACAAACTTGGGCAGTTGATGAAAGAATGAAGGGGTATATCCTCTTAGTGTGGGTGGCTCTCCTGCGGCTAAACCTACGTCCCTGCATGACATGGCAAACCTGGTGATAGAGTCCATGACTAGAACGACGTCAAGACCACGGTCCCTGAAGTATTCTGCAAGGGTTATTGCCAGGTAAGCCCCCCGCATCCTTATCAACGGAGACACATCAGAAGTTGCCGCCACGACAACTGATTTCTTAAGACCCTCCTCTCCGAGATTTTGCTCAATAAAGTCCTTGACCTCTCGTCCCCGTTCCCCAATCAAGGCAACTACGCTTACGTCAGCAGTGGTGTGTCTTGCCATCATCCCCATTAACACGCTCTTGCCAACACCTGAGCCAGACATAATAGCGACTCGCTGTCCCTTGCCAACCGTTATAAGGGTGTTGACCGCACCGACACCTAGGTCCGCCACTTCGCGGATAGGCTTTCGGTCCATAGGGTTCACTACTTTGCCGTACAGGGGGTAATGAACGTTTGAGGGAATTGGCCCACGCCCATCAATAGGCTGACCCAAACCACTGACTACCCTTCCAAGAAAAGCCTCCCCTACCGGCACATAAGGACGTTCATCAACCAAGGTTATCTTACACCCGGGGCTGATGCCTCTCATCTCTCCATACGGCATCAGAACAATTCTGCGATCCTTGAAACCAACAACTTCAGATAGAATCTCTTCACCATCGGCACCCTCGATATTGCAAGCGCTCCCCACACTCATCCCCGGACCGAGCCCTTCCACAACAAGTCCAATGACTTTGACAACGCTTCCCTCAGCCGTTAAGCACTGGCAAGTGTTTACAGCATCTATATATTGATCCCAGCGAATGCTCGATTTCGGATTTCGGATTTCGGATTTCGGACTGATTCCGCATTCCGCATTCCGCATTCCGCAATCGCTGACCGTAGTGGAGCTAAGTCCATTCATTTCAGGGCTACACTCTCTTCTTCAAAGGCGTGTTCAACTGCATCGGCTATTTTTTCTAGCTGAGTTTCCAGGCGGGCATCCACATTACCAAAAGTCGTTTCCATAAAACACCCGCCGCGGGTAATGGACGGGTCAGACTCAATCGTAATCGATTTTAGCTCGCTGATGCGTTCAAAAAATTCCGGCCTTATTTCTTTCACATACTCAACCTCTTCGGGATTGACCCTGACCGTCACTTCCGAGCGATCGGCAGCAAGGCTGAAAGCCTCAAGAATGGCTTCCCGAATACCCTGGTTATCCACCTTA
The DNA here is from genome assembly GCA_048631945.1 of Gammaproteobacteria bacterium. Classification (GTDB taxonomy): domain Bacteria; phylum Desulfobacterota; class Desulfobacteria; order Desulfobacterales. The sequence continues at coordinate 4,074 of JAIWEZ010000089.1, forward strand.
ACCTCACTCCGAACAACCCTTTCAGCAATAGAGCAAATCAGATGTAACATCTCCTTTTCATATTTCTTTATAAACTCTTGCCTGTAAGCTAACATATCCTGCAGGGTATCATGGATTCGGTCGAGAATCTTCTCAAGTTTTTTGGTCCCCATCTCAAAACCATCTTTTTCTCCCTGCGAAAAGCCCTTTTCGTAGGACTCACTTTCGATCAAACTCGCCTTTCTTTTTGCCTCCTCTATAATCCTGTCAGCCTTCTCCCTGTCATCCTCCCCACCATCAAACAAGGGCTTAAATCGAAGCGTGTTATCATCACCGGACCCGGCATGCAAAGGCTCAAAGGTGCCACCACGTGTGTCGGGAGCCGATGAGTGATCCGGCACATCAAAGGATTCCATTTCAAGAATTTCATATTTCACATTCTTGTTGCCGGTCTCTGTTTTGCTATTAGACAAGGATATCTTCTTTCCCCTTTCCCAGTATGATCTTTCCTTCACTTTCAAGTTGTCTGGCGACCCTGAGGATTTTCTGCTGGGCTTGTTCGACATCAGAGATTCTTACAGGGCCCATGATCTCCATGTCTTCCCGAATCATATCTCCTGCCCTTTCCGACAAGTTGCTAAAAATCTTCTCTTTCAATTCTTCAGATGCAGTCCTTAGGGCCACAATCAGTTCCTGTTTATCAACCATTTTTAAGATCTCTTGAAAACCACGATCACTCACTTTGAGGAGATCTTCAAAAATATACATGAGTTGTCTGATTTCCTCTGCCGTCTGTTCATCTTCCTCTTCAATCGAGGACAGGATGTGTTCTTCTGAATTCCTGTCTATTTCATTCAATATATTTGCAAGGGCAGTCATACCGTCAACTTTTCTACTGCCGTAATCGGCCAGGCTACGAACCTCCTTGTGAAGCATCTGGTCTAATTCTTGGATAACTTCCTTGGGTACCTGGTCCATCTGTACGATACGTATTGCAACGTCAGACTGTATTGCTTCCGGCAAGCTTGAAAGAATCTCAGCAGCCCTGCCAGATTTCAAGGATACCAGAACCAGAGCTATCGTCTGAGGATGTTCTCCTTTGATTAAGTTAACTACTATATTGCTGTCTAAATTATCAAGATAACTGAACGGTGCGTTCTTCTCGCTCTTTTCAAGCTCTTTATAGACGGCTCTGGCCCTTTCCATGCCTAGAGAGCCCTTCGCCACATTTTTTAGAAAAGAGCTGCCTTCTACCATTAATTGGCCACCCTTTTCGATATTCTCAAGATACTCTTCCAGGATCTGAGTCAAGACGTGCTGGGGAACAGACCTGATTTCCGACATGTGGGAAACAAGTTTGCTGATTTCATCCGGCTCCAACTTCTTAAAAATCTCCGAAGTATACTCTTCTCCCATCATCAAAAGAAATATTGCAGCCTTCTGCGGACCTGTTAGATCCTTGCCGTTTAACTTGATCTGTGCCATTTATTCAGTCTCGTGCAGCCAGCCTTTGATCACCTGTTGCGTCTTGTCAGAATTGCTTTTTGCCAGCATAATCGTTTTCTCCCGTACGCCCTGAATCCCGGGTTCCGGCAGCGCGGCAGACTCCAACTCCTCGCCCGATTCAGGTAAAGTCTTCCGGGTATCAACAGCTGTAACGATCCCCTTGACCGATTTCAAAAGGGGGCGCACTACAAAAAGCAATATCACAAGTACAAGAACAAGATTAATGGCCGGCCTGATATACTGGCGCCCGTTGGCCAGCCAATCGGTCCCCGTTCCGTCCTGGGCTTCTATGCCTGCGGAAATAGAAAGAGGGAAACAGCTCACTTGGACTTGATCCCCTCGGTCCGCGTCAAAGCCCATAGCCCTTTTGACAATCCTCTCAAATTCTTCCAGTTCCTTTGAAATTCTCGGAATATATTTTTTTGTCTTGGATCCATCTTCAGCGGTGACGACTTCGTAGGTTCCATCAACCACGGCTGCCACCGAAAGCCGTTTCACTGTACCTGAAGGCTTTATTACACGCCGGGTAACTCTGTTGATTTCATAATTGATGACCTCGTCTTCTTTTTCAAACCTCGTATTTGTTTGGGCTTGTTCTGAGGGAACACGGGACCTCGCAGGGTTTACAGCAACCCCCAGTGCGCCTCCCCCCCCTTTTTCAGACGACTCTACTCTGCGTTGTTTGCTTCTAACGACGGTATTATCAGGATCATATTTTTCCTCACTGAAATCGATCTGATCAAAATCGATCTCAGCACTCACACGAACAATGGCCTTACCTTTGCCTACGATACCCTCCAGCATACTCTGGACACGTCCTACTATCTTACCCTCAACCTGACGTTGATATTCGAGCTTGCTGCTACCAAGAAGGGCTGTCTCGTCCCCCTGGTTAGGCCCTTTGAACAACACCTTGCCGGTCGTATCGACAACCGTAACTTGCTCTGGTGTCAGTCCTTCAACGGCACTTGCTACAATATGGACGATCCCTGCCACTTTATCTGGAGACAAACTTGATTTTAGTTTCAGCAAGACCGAAGCCGATGCCGGCTTTGTATCTTCAACAAATAAGGAATCTTTCGGTATCACAATAAGAACCCTTGCGTAATTCACCTCTCGAAATTCACCTATGGTCCGGCATAATTCACCTTGAAGGGCTCTTTGATAGTTTAGCCTCTGGACAAATTCGGTGGTAGTAAAACTTGTCCGATCAAAAATTTCAAACCCAACGTTGCCACCTCTCGGGAGTCTGTCACCAGCCAGGACGAGTCGTGTTTCATAGACCTTTTCTGCCGGAACCAGGATGAGGGAACCGCCGTCTTCAAGTTTATATGCAATACGCTGTTCCCTTAGTTTGGAGACTATACTAGCTGCATCTTCTCCTGAAAGATTGCTGTACAGGACCTGATAATCAATCTGATTGGCCCAAAGAAACATCAATGCAAACCCAGCCACCACCAGCCCAAGTACAACCGCCATGGAAATCTTCTTTGAGACCGGCATGGCCTTGAACACGACCACGAACTGTTCAATAATTCTTTTCATAGTGACCCTTTGTTCGTTATCCGTTATTCGGACACGAAGTGCCCCTCTTCAAGCCGTCAGGCGCAACCTTGCGCAAAATCGTTATTCGTTCTCCTATTACACGATTCACGAATCAAACCTGCATTCGCATAACTTCCCTATAAGCATCCATTACTTTGTTTCGAACCTGAAGGAGAAGGCGAAAAGAAATATCGGCCTTTTGAAGGGCTATCATTGTCTCATGGAAGCCGGTTTCCCCCTTCAAGAGCTGTTCAACAGACTGATCGGCCCGTATCTGCATATCGTCCACCCGCTTTATGGCCTGTTTGATGACATCACCAAAGCTCCCATGGATAGAGCGCGTTTTCCTGTACCCCTCGTACAGGCCGGGCTGCATCCCGTGTTGAATCTTCAAATCACCCATTCTTCTCTCCCGTCCAAGCTGATCATTACTTTCCAATCTCAAGGGCCTTTTAGGCCATCGATGCTACCGACCTCCTTCTGCTAAGGCAAATTTTAGCTTTGACAATTTTCTCAATAGCACCTCAACGCTTGCCCGATACCGAAGGTTGTTTTCCGCAAGCTTTGACATCTCTTTGTCGATATTGACCGAGTCGATGCCGCTTAAGGGTGGCTCCGGATCAGAGACCATCGAACTAAAATGACGTGGGTTGGTTCGAAACAGATCAACCGATGTTCCCTCCATGGCATTCTTTAAGGCATTCTTAAAATCGATGTCTTTCGTCCTGTAACCTGGCGTGTTCAACTTGGCGATATTGCTGGTTATAAGCCCGTGTCGCTCTTTGGTAATTTCAAGAGATTCCTCAATTGCATGAAATGTTTTTCCAAATAGTGACTTGATAGGCATTAAGATTCCTTTCGCTTCTGTCTATAGACTCAAGCAATTTGTGTGCCTTTCCGGCACCCTAAAGTAGGAAACAACATGATCGTAATTTCGGCCCTTGAGTTTTGCCAGGGCACTAGAAGCCATTTCAAAACCTCAGATCGCGTTCGAGGGCAAGGCGGGGGCTGATGATAAAGCGCAGCATACACGGGAGTATGTGAGCATTTTGAAGAGGCCCTCAACACAGCCATCGGGCGATAGATGGGGTTTTGAAATGGCTTCTAATATCATATTCAGGGCCAGTCCCAATTGCACCGCCAAGGCGGTGGGACGGGACATGCTGATCAAAATTGCCAGATTGGCCCGGGCGCCTT
>JAIWEZ010000090.1:0-8254 GCA_048631945.1 Gammaproteobacteria bacterium
AGTCCAAAGTTCTGTCATTCCTGCGGAAGCAGGAATCCATAACCCCTTGATTTTCCTGGATTCCCGCTCCCCGCCTTCGCGGGGACAAGTTTACCCCTGCGGAAGCAGGGGCGGGAATGACGGTTCAAACAATATGATATCTCTTTAAAATTCATAGGGTTAGGAAGAACTATGGACTCTCAAGCAGGGGAAGTTGGGAAGCTTGAGCTCAAATGGCTCCGGTCTTAATCCTGTTGACAGTGGGGCTGTTTGCAATTACTTTTTATGAGTTTGTCACTTTTTAACTGGTTCGGCCAATAGAGTACTCAATAATGAAGGCTAAAGTCACAAAGATTACAAGATCTCTGGTGGTGCTTGTGCTGGCGGTTGGCATTGCCGCGGTCCTCATCAAGCTTAAGCAGAAACCCCAAAAGCAGCCTCCTTCTCCAGCCAGCCTCCTTGTCGAGGTGATGCAGGCTGAGGCGTCTTCACCTGCCATGATCGTAAAGTCCTATGGCACGGTGAGACCGAGCGAATCCCTGAATCTGATTTCCGAGGTCAAAGGGAAAGTGGTGGAGGTAGCCGCGAGCTTTGAGGAAGGCGGCTTTTTCAGAAAGGGCGAGCTTCTGATCCGTATCGATCCGAGATCCTATGAGCTGGCTGTGGCTCAGAGGAACAAACAACTCAAACAACTTGACGCGGAACTGCGGCGCCTTGACCAGGAAAGGAAAAATCTTGAAATCAGCGAGAATATTGCCCGTTCGGATGTGGAACTGGCCAAGGCCGAGAGGGAGCGCTTTAAAGTTCTTGCCGAACGGGGGGTGGTCGCCCGGAGCAACCTGGATCAGGCAGAGCAGAAATATTTGGCAAGCCGCAACAGAATGCTGGAGATAGAAAACCGGGTTGCCCTGATCGCTCCGAGAGGTGATGGGCTCCGGGCCCAGAGGGAGTTGGTAGAGGTCCAGCGCAGCGAGGCTCTTTTGGACCTGGATCGTACACGCATAAAGGCTTCCTTTGACGGCTGGGTCCTGGAAAAGGGGGTTGAGAAGGAACAATTTGTAAATGCCGGGACTACCCTTGGGCGCGTTTATCGGGCATCGAGCCTGGAGGTGGAGATTAGGATACCTTTCAAAGACCTCCACTGGCTGGGTGAATCCCGATTGGCCAGTGATCTTACCAAGGGGAAAGCAGTAAAAGCTAAGGTCATATTCAAGGGTGCCGGCCAGTCCCACACCTGGGAAGGCCGTGTCGTACGCGTCAAGGCTGAAGTTGATGAGAAAACTCGAACCCTTCCTCTTATCATTGAAGTGCCTGCCTCACATCCCCTCAAACCGGGCATGTTTGTCGATGTCGAAGTAACAGGGAGAAGAATTGACAAGGCATTTCTCCTGCCCCGAACTGCCATCCGTCCGGGCAATCTGGTCTGTCTTGCCGAGAATAACCATCTGGTCACCCGACCGGTAGAAGTGCTGCGCAGTCTGAACGACTCGGTCTATGTGGGCGAGGGCCTTAATGACGGGGATCTGGTGATAACCACCCCGGTCAGTGCTCCTAGAGATGGGATGAAGCTGCGCGTGCGCCACATAGAAGATGAAAAAAATAATAATCGCAACTACACGTCTCATCTCAAGATTTATGGTCTCGTAAAAAGCTGGATTCAGTGAATGTGTCATTTCGACCGTAGGGAGAAATCTAATGTTTTCAGTATGCTATACGGGAAAGATTTCTCGCTTTGCTCGAAATGACAGGTTCCTGCGACTTTTTACGGGTTCATCAAAGGTTAACGCCGCAAAAAAACACGAAAAGGGCAAGGGCCGACCAAAAACAAGAAGTTTTCCATTCCGCTATCCGCAATCCAAGATCCAAGATATGACTAAAGGCTCCCAAAGATGAAACCCCTCGCCAGCTGGTCCACGAAGAACCGGGTTACTGTCAATCTACTCATGATCTTCATTATCCTGGCAGGCATTCTGGCGCTCAGCAGGATGCGCCGGGAAATGTTTCCCCAGTTTTCTCTTGATTTCATAAATATCTCTGTTGTCTATCCGGGCGCTACCCCGGAAGAGATCGAAGAGGGAATCTGTATCAAGATTGAGGAACAGATCAAGGGGATAGAGGGGATCTCCAAGATCATGTCCAGGGCCTCGGAAGGGAGAGGGTCGGTCACAGCCGAACTTGACGTAGACAGTGACGATGAGGTCCAAGAGATCCTGGATGAGGTCAAGACCGAGGTGGATCGTATCGACACATTTCCTGAAGATGCTGAAAAGCCTGTTATTATTGAATTGGTGATGCGAGAGCCCGTGATCAATGTGGCTGTTTACGGGGATGTCTCTGAACGAAAACTGAGACAGGTGGCGGAAAAAATCAGGGATGACCTGACCGATGCTGAGACGATCTCTCTGGCAGACCTGTTGGGTGTTCGGGACTATGAGATGTCAATTGAGGTCTCTGAGGAAAACCTGAGAAGATACGGTCTCACCTTTGACGGTGTGACCGAGGCTATACGCACCGCCAGTCTTGACCTACCGGGTGGCGTCATAAAGACCCCGGGGGGAGATGTGTTGATCCGGGCCAAGGGCCAGCGCTATTTTGGTCGTGAGTTTGAAGATATCCCACTAATTACCCGCCAGGACGGTACCATCATCCCCTTAGGTGATGTGGCTGATATTATCGACGGCTTTGAGGATGTAGATCAATGGGGCCGCTTTAACGGCAAACGGATGGCCATGGTTCAGGTCTCAAGGACCACAGAAGAAGACATCATAGAGATTGCCCATACGGTCAAGGACTATGTGGAGGCGCACCGGGACATGCTGCCTAAAGGGGTTGAGCTGGCTATATGGGGAGACCTTTCCAAGATGGTTCAGGATCGGATCAACTTGCTCTCCAGGAACGGCACCCAGGGTATATTTCTTGTGTTTCTCAGCCTTGCCCTTTTTCTGAATTTCCGCCTTGCCTTCTGGGTGGCTATCGGCATACCGATCTCTTTTATGGGTGCGTTCTTTGTCCTGAACTGGCATGGTGATACGATTAACATGATCTCGCTGTTTGCCTTTATCATGACACTGGGTATCCTGGTGGATGATGCCATCATCTTTGGTGAGAACGTCTATTCGCATTCTTCCCGGGGTAAATCACATAGCCAGGCCGTCATAGACGGCATCGGGGAGGTAGGCTGGCCTGTCGTTATGGCGGTGACCACCACCATTGTGGCATTTGCGCCCCTGTTGTTTGTCACAGGCATTATGGGCAAATTTATTGCTGTGCTCCCTACCGCCGTAATCATAATATTGATCGTCTCGCTGGCAGAAGCCCTTGTGATCCTGCCTGCTCATTTAGACGGTGCCCTTTCCAGGGCCTCCAGTTATCAACCTTCCCGAAAGGGATTACAAGTTCGCCTGCTTGCCACAGTTGAAAAGGGACTTCACTATGTCATCCATCGCCATTATGCCCGTGCCATAAAGTTCGTGATAACAAACCGCTATTTTTCATTCTGTATAGCCCTGGGCGTCCTCATCATCATGGCCGGGTTGATGGCCGGAGGGCATGTCTCGTTCGTGCTATTTCCAAAGACTGACAGCGATTGGATGATTGCCGAGGTGAGTTATCCCTTGGGCACGCCCGTTCAGGTTACGGAAAACACCATCAAACGCATTGAAGAAGCAGCCCTGGGCCTTAATCAACAGCTTGCCCGAGAGTTGCCCAAAGGAGAAAAGATGGTACAGCATGTCTTGTCTCTGGTGGGGCAGATCCCACCCAGGGACTGGAAGGCCGGCGAGAGGGGCGGGCACGCCGGGCAGATTTTTGTGGAGCTTTTAACCTCGGAAAATCGCCCCGGGATACGCGCTGAGCATGTCATCAACGAGTGGCGGAAAAAAGTGGGTAATGTGCCCGGTGTTGAAAGATTGTCCTTTTCGCTATTGCACGGTGGCCCGGCCGGAAACCCGATTGAAGTTCAACTCGTTGGTCAGGACTTTGAAATACTCAAACAGGCGGCATCGGAGCTAAAAACAGAAATAGCTTCCTATCCGGGCACCCATGATATTACCGATGACTTCAAACCCGGCAAAGAGGAGAAAAAGCTAAAGGCCCGACCCGGTGCCAGACCTCTGGGGATCTCACTACAAGATATTGCCAGGCAGGTGAGGCAAGCCTTTTATGGCGAAGAGGCGTTGCGGATCCAGCGTGGCCGAGATGATGTTAAGGTCATGGTTAGATATTCAAAATCCGAACGTCGTAGCCTCGCCGGTATGGAAGAGATGCGGATCAGGACTAGTCAAGGGGCTGAGATACCCATAGAGGAGGTGGCGGAAATAGCTCACGGCCGAGCATACTCTTCCATCAGGAGGGTGGACAGGAAAAGGGTCATTACGGTCATCTCGGACCTTGACCAAGAGATAGCTAACGCGGCCAAGATTGTGAATGACCTGAAGGCGGATTTTTTGCCCCGGCTCCTGAAACAATATCCGGGTGTAAGCTTTAGCCTGGAGGGGGAGGAGAAGAGGCGGGTCGAGTCATTGGATAGTCTTTACAGGGGCTTTGTGCTAGCACTTATGGGAATTTATTTCCTTTTGGCCACCCAGTTTAGGTCATACCTTCAGCCGGTGATCATCATGATAGCCATCCCATTTGGCCTGGTAGGAGCTGTGGCTGGGCACCTGATCATGGGCCTTGATCTGACCCTGATGAGTCTGTTTGGGTTAGTAGCCCTGTCCGGAATCGTGGTGAACGACTCCCTCATCCTTATCGATTTTATAAATCGGGCAGTTGGAGCCGGCAAACCCCTTGAAGAGGCTGTGGAGACATCAGGCAAAGCCCGCTTCAGGCCAGTGATTCTCACTTCCGTAACCACGATAGCAGGACTCATGCCCCTGATGCTTGAACGAAACTTCCAGGCCCAGTTTCTTATTCCAATGGCAGTGAGTATAACCTTCGGACTCCTTGTGGCCACTGTGTTGATTCTTCTGTTGGTTCCCGCGCTTTACATGATCGTCAAAGATTTGACCGGTCAGTAGTAGTGTAAAACACGTTACCTGTAATGCCCCACTCTTTCGGGCGAGGCAAACAATGGGGCAAGGCAGGGTGTTACGGCTCCAGAACTAGGTGTTTTCGTCCTTCGCCCTTTTGATGCTCTTCCAAGACTATTTCCATATTATTTTTCACGATCTTAACAGCGTCGCTGATCTTTTGGGTTCTGACCACAACGCAGAGCAACTTCTTCAGCAGCCTGGGTAGATTCGGCCCATACATCTTTGCAACCAACACATGAAGGCCATTGAGCGCCTCCAGGGTAGCCTGAGCTTTCTTGGGGTCACCATGTTTCATGGTCTCAGCGCCCTTGTACTTTGAGTTATCCCTGCGCTCCAAAAATTCTGCCTTTCCGTCAGAAAACCTGTAGACATCAAAATACTTCGCCTGGCCTGCATGGTCCTTGATCATGTTCTCGCCGTCATTGGTGGTAAATGCAATCAGCAGGTGCATGACCGGCCTCCTTAGCTTCGGGGAAAATTATGCTCCACCTCTCACACGAGAGGTGAAGCTTCACCTGTTTCCCTGGAGCATGTATATATATCTAAGGATAGTCGTGTGTCCCAAGTACAACCTCGACGCCAATTTTGTCTTTCAACATTTTTGCCAATTCTTCAGTTGTTCTGTACGGACAATCGGGCTTGGCGTTTGTCAGACAGGAACTCAAATAAATCGCATCTGGCTTGAATTCCGTTAGTTTGATGGCCATACCAGCATTGGCTAGAGTAGACCGACCCGGGCATTCACACTTAAGCAACCAAACCACCTGGCAGGGCTCATCAAACTTCCCGTCGCCCATAGCCGCAGCCTTGAGGCATCGCCATTCACCCGGACAGCCGTATCCGCTATCCATATAAGCACCACATCCTATTACAGCCACCTTTTTCATAAACAACCTCCTTTCCATTCATAAATACTACAGAGTCGTCAATACGCACATTCCAAACCCTTACTTTTTCAATTTCTGCAAGGCCTGCTCTGCCGCAACCGCAATGGGTTCAAGGCTCGGCTCAGAGGAACAATCCGGGTGGCCTGCACACATGAAGGTTGTCAACTCAGGAATTGTCTTTCCGCCTAAGATTAAGGCGCTCACGGTATCAATTTCCTTTCCCGGAGCATGGCTGTCACTTACGATCTGTCCGCCGATCAGCTTTTGAGTCCCTTTGTCAAAAACGAGTTTGATGGTCCAGGGCTTGACTCCGCTGATCATACCATGCTTGCTTCTGGAATCGACCATGGCACTGACCGTCTCAAACCCCTCATCCTGCGCCTGTGTTTCCGTCAGACCCGTTCCTGCAATGGTCTTATCGAATAGCTTGGCAATCGTGCTGTTTAGGACACCGGGAAATTCGATTTCATATCCGGCCAGTCTCTTGGCCGCAAGTCGGCCCTGTATGACGGCAGGCCCACGCATTTGTCCTGGAACCGGTTTCTTTGTGACAAAATGTGTTTTCTCAACACAGTCTCCTCCTGCAAGGATATCAGGATTTGAAGTTTCCAGGAACTTGTTTACCTTTATGCCAAATTTACCTATCTCCAGTCCCATCTCTTTTGCCAGCTCCAGATTTGCCCTGGCACCTACGCCAATGACGACCATGTCAGCGTCAGCGGTTTTGCCTGTGGCAAACTCCACACCTGAAACACGTCCGTCTTGACCAAGGATCTTCTTGACCTCCTCACCCATTTTCATTCCAAGCCCTTTTTCGACTAGATATTCCTCTACCTTGGCTCCCATGTCAGAATCCAACATGAATGGGAGCGGGCGTGGCCGGCGCCCAACGACCGCTATATCATAATAATTTGGCTTGGAAGCCGAAAGAAGCGAGGCCATCTCAAGGCCGATAAAACCCGCTCCTATGAACACTAGCTTCTTGGCCGCGGTCTTTTTCAGGAAACCCATAATTTTTTCTGCGTCCGGTACTGTCCTGAGGGTAAACACCCCGTCAAGATCACGCCCTTCAATCGGGGGCACCATCTGGCTTGCCCCTGTTGCCAGGATGAGCTTGTTGTAAGTAATATTGCCGCCATCCGACAATTCGACCTCTTTTGTACTCGTGTCCACGTGGGTTGCCCGGGCTTTGATCAGATTGATCCCCGCCTTGGCAAACATCTGGTCGGGATTTGTGATAGAGTCTGCCGTGGCCAGACCGGCCACCACATGCGGGAGGGCTCATCTCACTATGAATCGCTCTTCCTCGCTAACAATGGTCACATCTACGTCCGGCATTAGCTTCCTGCTAAGCATAGCAGAAGGACCTCCCGTGCCACCACGGCCGATAATAACTAATTTTTCACCTTTTTTCATCGTTGCCCTCCTTTTGGTTTTCATTGCCCCGATCTCCCTGTTTTTCATTACAAGTATATGCTCATAAGAAAAACTGGATACCTATTTCCTCGACTACTGTCAAGTCCTTTATTGGGGTAGGTGTATTGGGAAGGGTTGGAGAAGGGTCAAATGAGTAACAATGGAAATGGTTTCTAGGGAATAAGACTTTAAGCGGGATTTGAGTTGAAAAAGGGGGCTCTTGGAGCCCCCGGGAATAAGTGCTAGAAACTCACGGTAAGTGCCACATAAGGACCGGACATATCATAATCAAAGATCACATCATCCTCATCTATATCTATGACGAATGTTTTGTAACCTCCGTGAATATCTATAAAGGGGAAGGGAGTAAATGATATATCACCCATGACCTCATAAATTGAATTTCCTGAATAGCCGATCCAGGTTCCCCTTAACCTGGCCTCCAGGATATCAACCAGTATTCCTATATGTAGATTGAGACCAACCATGGGAATGGGCAGGGTGAAATCTTCTTGTTCGTCAATTCCAGTAGTCTTCAGGCTAACATCACCATCCAAATATTTGACCTGGAAGACACCGCCCAGGGAAAAACCGGCCAGTATATTTTCCAGATCCAAAAGATCGTATTGATAGTGAAGGTCAATCATCGTGTATTTCATTGAGGAAGATACCCGGTCGCCAACTGAATAAGTCTCTCCGTTGAAGACAATGTCCCTCGTAAGCGTATTTTTGCCCGAATAGTCAATATCTGTATAAGTCAAAGAGAGGTGATGGTTGCCAAGCCCGACAAAAGCCTCAACGGACGGATAATCCTCATCGTCAATCCCAAGGTCCTTATCAAGATCGATGGTTGTGCCTGGCGTGCCGTCATCCACCTTTACGTTGCCGTCAAGTGTTGGAAACCAGTAGTAGCCCCTTGCCCCAACCTCAAAAGCCATT
>JAIWEZ010000091.1:0-8228 GCA_048631945.1 Gammaproteobacteria bacterium
TTCCTGACACCTTTTTCGCTCACCAGTTCTTCTCCACTTTGGCTCCGGCCCGGGCCGCTTTTCGCCGGGCTCGCTTTTGTTGGTTGGCGGCCTCCTCGGCCATAATCTCCGCGGAGGTGTAGTCCGGTATCGGCAGCGACCGCAGCGAAAGCGCCTCCTGAAAATCGCCGGGGGACACAGGCTGCGACCTGTTGTCCTGAGACTCGGATTCGAGTCCGTCCATGGTCTCGTCGTAATCGCCAACGTTTCGGGAGGCCATTGTGTCGTCTTCCTCGTCCGTCGTAGGAGGCTGTAGGCTGTCCAGCGCGTCCAATGCCTGCTGCATCCGTCCCGCGGCGGTGTGGAGTGCGGTGTTCGCCCGTGGCCAACGCACTGCCTCGGGAGCCAAACTAGCCAGCGCCTGGTCTTGTGCGGCCATGCCCTGGTCCGCCTGATGACCGCAGTCTTGTTTAGAACCACAATTACATTTGTCGGAATGATCCATTGAAAAACCTCCTGTTTTTATGATTTTGCATTTTTATTATTCGATAGTATAGGGATTTCGTAGCAACGGCACAGTACGACTAATGCGGATCGAATTAAATCGCGTGACGATTTAATGAGTTGTGCTGCAAAACTATAAGCATTCGTTGACTTGATTGCAACCCTGGATCCCTCCCTTTTATTTAAACCCAGTGCCCTTCCACATTTGATTCCTCTACGGACTGCAGTTGCCCGCTCTTGTACTGAGTAATGGCGTCTATTACGCGCCCTTTTGCGCCTGTCACAATTTGGATACCTGCTGCGTTCAATACCTGGAAGGCCTTGGGGCCGCAGTTACCGGAAATCAATACATCAGCCTTTTGATCAACTATGGTCTTTGCCGCCTGAATACCCGCCCCTTGCGGCAGATTGAGATTTTGCTTATTTTCTGCAACCTCATACTCAAGTGTTTCCGGGTCCACGATGATGAAGTACTTAGTTCTCCCAAAGCGGGGGTCCATATCGGAAATCAATTCATCTCCGGTAGACGTCACTGCTATCTTCATTGTTGACCGTACCTCCCTTTTGTTATTGATTCCCGGCCTGCTTCAACACTTCCATGAGTTCATCGGCCCTATTGTATCCTGAAACCTTGACTTCAACCTCTTTAACACCTTCTGTTTGTTGAACCGCCTTCTTAATGTCATAGGCGAGTTTGAAGGCCATGGGACAGACCGGAGAAGCGGGTCGAAATGTCAGGCTGACCTTGCCATCCTGATCGATCAAAAGATCTCTGACCAGTCTCATACGCATGATGTCAAGATTGGTGCCAGGGTCAATAACACCCCTAAGGGCATCTTCTATTTTTTCTTTGAGTATCATTGGAGATTCTTGGGTTGATAATAGACTGCAGAGCCCTTTTTCACAATGTCAATCGTATGGCTTTCAATTAACGGCTCAATATATTTCAAGATTTCATTCTTATGCACACCGAGCCCTGATGAGATGTCATCCAGGGTACACGGACGCCTTGCAAGGAGGTTCAAGAGGTTTTCCTCAACGTCAACACTCGTCTTATGTTTTTCCAGATCCTTATATGGTGTAATCACTTCGGCCTTTTCGCCTAGGACTTTGCAAAACCCGGCCATCTTTTCCGGGGAGGCTTGTCGTGCGTACGCCTCTGCTGCAGGACGAACCGCCGTATTTATGTGAACCTTTTGAGGGTTAATTCTTTCAATCCAGTGTTTGAACTGCATAGCGTCTGTTTCAGTCGAATTGATGCCATCCAGGATAAAGACCTCAAGCCATATCTCACCCGAATATTCCTTTCGGAACGCAATGAGTCCCTCAACCATGGTTTCAAACTTGATCTCAAAATGTGGGCGATTTATCGTTTCAAATCCCCCTTGATCGTTGGCGTCAAGAGAGGGTAATACCACGTCAGCCTCGATTATCGATTCACGTACCTGACTATTCCCCAAAAGGGAGCCATTGGTCAGCACGGCCACTGGAATCTCCGTGTGTTTCTTGATATTGTGAATCAATGATCCTATTTCACTGTTCAGGGTGGGTTCTCCTGAACCTGCCACTGTGATGTAGTCCGCCCGGGCCCCCTCTTTCAGCTTTTTATATACCTGCTCCAGGATCCTTCCCGCTGTTATATAGGGCTTTCGCTCGATTGTTTTTTCTTTGGTACGCCCAAGCTGACAATAAATGCAATCGTACGAACAGACCTTGTATGGCACGAGGTCGACGCCCAAGGACCGGCCTAATCTTCGCGAGGGTACAGGCCCGTAAACAAAATGCTCCATCATTATTACCTTAGTGTATCAGCTTTAAAATGCCGCATTGAAGCCTGTCATTGCGAGGAGTCCGCCTATACGGACGACGAAGCAATCTCATTGTTTTTCGGAGATTAGAGATTGCTTCGCTTTGCTCGCAATGACATCGTCGACTGCGAACTTATTTGGGAAACGCACTACTAGTCCTTTAGAAAGCCTTCAACCCTGTGCCATATATCTTTGATAGCATCAGACACCCTGCCGTCTGAAAATTCGACAATACTCTTGCCCGCGACCATGGCATAGGTGACTGCGGTGTCATAGGGGATACGACCTACCAGTTCAATCCGGTTTCTTGCACAGTAGTCTGCAATCTGATTAGACATCTCCTCGTTTAAGTCGAATTTATTGACACAGGCGAGTGTCGGTATCTTAAAGTGGGCAGCCAACCCTCCAACTCGCTCAAGGTCGTGCAAACCTGACAAGGTCGGTTCGGTCACAATCAGGACCGCACTAGCACCGGTTATGGAGGCGATTACCGGACATCCTATCCCAGGGGGACCATCTACAATAATGGTATCAAGCCCTCGCTCTTCGGCCAACACCTTGGCCTGGTTTCTCACCAAGCTGACCAGCAAACCAGAGTTTTCTTCTGCGATGCCCAACCTTGCATGGACCATCGGCCCGAACCGTGTGTCTGAGATATACCACTTACCGCATATGTTCTGTGGAAAGTCGATGGCCTCAACCGGGCAAAAATAGACACACACGCCGCATCCTTCACAGTCGATCTTGTCCACTACAAAGTCCGGGCTGATCGCGTTAAACTGACAGCGCTCCAGGCATTCCCCGCATTCAGTGCAGATTTCCAGGTTTATCTGGGCGGTTCGGCCCCCCTTGAAATCTTCTTCGTGCTTTATTGCAGGGGTGAGTATCAAGTGGAGGTCGGCCGCATCCACATCAGCATCAGCTAAAACTTTGTTTTGAGCAATGGCTGCAAAAGAGGCCACCACACTCGTCTTTCCGGTGCCCCCCTTTCCACTAATAATCGTCAGCTCTTTCATCCGACCAACCCCGCTATTTTTTCATAGACCGCTCGAAGCTCATCCTTCATCTCAGGCTTGACGTCCACCATCATGATGCCACGGGAATAGGCCTCGGCAATTTTACGGTCATTTGGAATCTCCATCAAAATCGGTATGCTTTCCTCTCTAGCATATTTGGCAACCTGGTCGTCTCCGACGTCGGAACGGTTGATAATGATGCCAAGTGGAATCTTCAGAATACGTATAGCCTCAACGGCGAGCTTCAGGTCGTTTAATCCGAAGGGCGTAGGTTCGGTCACCAAAATCGCAAAGTCAGAACCCTTCAGGGCTGCAATCACCGGGCAGGATGTCCCGGGAGGGGCATCTATGATGGCAATTTTTTGAGGATCAATGTGTTCCTTCACCCGGTCGATAAGAGGCGGAGACATTGCCTCGCCAATCCGCAAAAGGCCATGAACAAACTCTACTGACCCGGATGTACCTTTTTCCAATACGCCAAGGGCCCGTCCCTTCTCGCTTATGGCTTCCTTTGGGCAGACCATCATGCACCCCTTGCAACTGTGACAGAGCTCAGGGAACGTCAGGACCTTTTCTCCTATGACTGTAATGGCACTGAACTGACAGATTTCATAGCACTTTCCGCAGAAATCGCACCTGTCAAGATCGACTTCCGGGACCGGTATTTCTACTGTCTCAGTGTGGTTGATTTCAGGTTTCATAAAAAGGTGGGCATTGGGTTCTTCAACATCACAATCCAACAGCTGCACCCCCCCATTTAGTGAAACGGCCAGGTTGGTGGCGATGGTGGTTTTGCCCGTACCACCTTTTCCGCTCGCAATACAAATAACCATACGACCTATCCCCGTGTCATTGTCGCCCCGCACTTGGGACATTTTTCCTCAAAGCAGGGTTTTCCCTGCTGATGGGATACTCTTTCACCGCAGTCCGGACAAACGCAGTTTCCACCAGGGCCAAGGGCACGGCCACCGCCTCCACCGCGGCCACCACCGCCACCGCCACCTTGTCCCATGCCTCTACCAGTTCCAGGGCCTTGACCACTTGGGCCTGTTCTATCTCCTCTTGGCATTGTAGCCTCCTTAATAAGTAAATAGGGTTGCAATTCAATTTTTATGGTTTTTCATTTTCAAACTCTTTGATTCGCTTGTGGATTTCATCCATTTGCTCGCGCAATATCCGGGCATCTTCCTTGAGATGGGTTAGCTCTTCTTTCTTTGTAACCTGGCCTGAAGACGCCATGGCAGATCGGCCACAGAGGCCTCCTCCCATACCTCGCCCCATGCCCATACCTCGCCCCATGCCCATGCCGCGACCACATCCCATGCCGCGACCCATTCCGAAGCCAGAGTCAGGAACTTGCCCGGGCCGAGAGCCCTGGGGTTGGTTGGCAGTGGCCTGGAAGCCGGAATGGCCCTGAGCGTTAGGTTTATTGGCTGGCTGTAATCGCCCGTTCTTGTATTGCTGAGCGGCTTCACGCACAATGCCTGATACACCTGTAATTATTTCAAGACCTCCTGCCGAAAGGGCCTGGTATGCCTTGGGGCCAACATTTCCAGTGAGCACAGTCTTGGCCCCCTTGTCAGCAACCACCTTGGACGATTGGATCCCCACACCACTTCCTTGAGACAGGTTTGTATTTGCAACTGCTTCAAAACTCATGTCATCCAGATCCACAATCATAAAATATTGACATCTCCCGAATCGGGGATCGACCTCCGATTCTAGGTCAGGTCCTGTTGATGAAATAGCTATTTTCATAAATGGTTGGCTCCTTTGAATCCTTCTAACTAAATCTAAATCTCTCGGAATCTCTACAAGTTATGGAAATTCCTACGACTGTAGGGCTTTATGCCGACCGCCACAGGGCGGGATAAACCCGCCCCTACTACGGAGCGTAGCGAAGCTAACTGATCTCCTCCACATTCTTGCCGGCATTTGGCCCGGGACTGGTCACGAAAATGTCTGTAATCTTCACAACAACGGCAGACTTGGCTGTGAGATCAGGTTTTTCAGCTTTAACCATTTCAACCGCCATATCATAGATCTTGCCCGATGTTTCAATCCTGGGAGTTCCTTTGAATTGATATCCTTTGCGGGGTTTGACATCCCAATCCCAGAATGAAACAGCTATAACCGGATTCGATTGGATGTTTTCAAAGGTTTTTTTCATGAAGATATCAGCCATCATTATCTCATCATCCGAAAGGATTTTCACAAAATGAATTGGAACCACATTAGGGGTGCCATCCTTGGTACAAGTAGCCACAGCATAACCCCTGGTTTTTTCCATCACATCTTTCATGTCTTGCGTCAATTTTGCCATTTGTCGCCTCCTTTCTTTGTTGATTGGGTTACGATTTCACGTGGTGGTTCCAGTGAACACACCGACCATGCAGCCGGGAGAAGCATTTACCCCTTGTCCACTATCCGGCGGAACTCTTGATGTCCACATGACGGACATTTTTCAGGTCGCCCTGTGCCGGGTGGTTCTTCCCACCGGCATTGGCATTGGTCGCACAGAAAGACCCGGTTGGCGGTCGGATCTACCCTTTTGTAATTTCCCCCCTCCACATTGATCGCCTTTCCGTGGATTAACGCATCTGCTACGGTCTTTCGTGCCTTTTCAATAATACGCCCGAATGTCGCTCGTGACACCTCCATCTGTTTGCCTGCTTCTTCGTGGGACATCCCCAACAAGTCGGCAAGCCTTAACGCTTCGAGTTCATCTACGGTCAACTGGACCTGTTTTAAATCCACCATTGGTACCCCGCGTGGTTTAAAATAGTTTATCAGTGGATCGATCATGACAAGGCGACTCTTTTGAGGACGTACCATTTGCACTCCTTTATAAGCATATGCTTAAAACGCAATATAGGGAGCGAACTCTGAGTTGTCAAGTCGTTTTCTGCCTTTTCTTGAATAGGGTTCGTATGGTGGGATTGCAGTTACTGCTGTGCCTTGAGATAATGGACGAATTGCCGAGGGCTTAGGGTGGAGAAACGGTCGAATTCTGCAAACATCTCGAGTCCCGGAATGAGGGCCTTTACGACGGGTATATCCAGATCCTCTCGCGTCAGATTGACATAGATCGGTCTGAAGCCGTTTGTGACCAAAAGCCTTTCCAAAAGCCTCAAGTCCTGGGCGACGTTGCCTGACGAATAATCTGCTAAGGTTTCGTCCTTTACCTTTTTCAGGCCACGGGGTGCGGGCACGGTCCGGAACCAGGAGGAGTGGAACGGTACCTCGGTCAGTGCAGAGACAACCGCTCTTTTCCCATCCAGGTGTGCTGCGCACCCTTTGAGAATTTCTCCGTCTGGGCCTTGAATGAAAGCTTTGTAGCATGGAATGCCAAATTCAGATGTGATATCCAAGAATTGGATCTGGACACCTTCCTTTCTGCAACGCTGTAAAATGTCCTTTACCGGAGGATCGTCGGATTCCAGCAAAAAACACCTTTCGCTAGAATAGGGCATAACGCTTTCCGCATCCCTTTCTATAACCTCAAGTAGGCTATGCAGCTTGGCCTCCTCAAGCGTATTTCCCGATGCCAGACCAGTCGAGGGCAGACCACTTGTAAGGCAGATTTCGTCGAGATTGCAAAAGAGAAAGACCAGTTGAGCCGGTACGTATATAGGATGTGTCCCGTTCTCATCCACTCTTTCTGCGACAATCCAATACAGGGGCTGGTTTTGATAGGGGACCTCAAGACGCATGTCATTGGGGTCCAATACCTCATAAGACTTTTCCGTCAAGTCTTCATAGCGGGCTTGAAACAAAGGGTGGCCATCCTTGTAATGGAGCGCACCGCAGGAATCAAAACCGGCAAATGACGATACCCTTTCAACCACTTCCATCAAGCAGGAGGCCCTCGCCTGGTCAATATTGAGCCCCTTACCGTAGCTTGTCTGAAGCCCTGTCAGTTGCCAATGGTTTCTCCCTGTTGATACGCTGACACGCAGGAACCATTGCATTTGAAGGGCATAAGGACTGAGGCTGGCCAGGTTTTCCATTTCAGGTCCAATCTCTAGGTCCACAGTCTTCAGCCTTTCCATAGCCCTTATAGAAGTCTCCACGGGACCGGGCTTTTTTTCGGTATCTTTTGACGATACCCCCTTTCCGGTTTGATCCAACAATGCTTTGATCGGTACCACCCTGCTTGCCCATGCATCCATGTCTTCCTGCTCAATAGGAATGGGGAAGTCCAATTCATCCACAAGTGTTGGGGGTTTGTGTTGGAGGATATTCTCGGAAAAAAGCCTGAGCCAATAAGCCTTCTCGTCCTCCCCTTTTTTCAAGGTCCAGTTGACATAAATCAAAGGTGTGTACTGTGCTAATCCTTTGATGTCTATTCCGTCGAATTCACGTGTCAAGGCGTGCAATCTGTTGTTGAGCATGCAGGCTTCATACATAAGTGCCATGAGATGGGGGTTCTTGTCTTTCCCCCTTTCTATCAATTGGCGTGTCAGGTTGGGCCCAAATTTTCCT
This sequence comes from Gammaproteobacteria bacterium, assembly GCA_048631945.1. Lineage (GTDB taxonomy): Bacteria > Desulfobacterota > Desulfobacteria > Desulfobacterales. The sequence goes on from JAIWEZ010000091.1 coordinate 7,793, forward strand.
GCCAGTTCAAGGAGGTACTTATGCATGAAATCATCATTGGGATGATCTTTGATGTATTCAAGAGCATCTTCAAAATCTAAATTTTCCTGGGGCGTGCATGCAAACCATCCTGTACCAAACTCGGTGCCCATGTGTTCAAGCTCATACCGCATATTAAACCCTAACCCGGACAAGCCGGAACCAAAATAAATTTATCACGAAAACACCCCAGTACGATAGTTCCTACCTACGGGGCAGGCGAAAGTACGAAAACACGAAAAGAAGCAATTTCAGATACTAAAACCAAATGTCGAGTCAAATCCCAATGACAAATTGCCAAAGTCTCTCACATTGAATTTTAGGCGCATTGCATTTAATTGTGTTTTGGTCTTTTTCGTTCTTTTTCTCTTTCGTGCTTTCGTCCTTTCGTGTTTTCGTGATTGTTTTTCAATTTTAT
>JAIWEZ010000092.1:0-8185 GCA_048631945.1 Gammaproteobacteria bacterium
TTTCACGTAGTAAAAATTACATAGTCAGAGTATTTGTGACCGGAGGGGATAGGTCGATTTAAGTTGGTTGTGAATTGGGCACCATAGGCCCGGGTGCGGGGTTGGAGATAACGCTTGTTAGAGGTCGCCCTGTCTGCAAGTGGTTGCCAGGCTGGTTCGCTAATGGCTATTCAGCAACTAAATACTAACAAGCTTGTAGTCCCTGGTTCCCAGTCCGATTGCTTGGGCATATTCTAGCTGGATTTCCCAGTCCACGTTCGGATAGATCGCACGGAACTTATCCTCTCCAGGCTCAAAATTTGTCGTAAGACAAGAGCTTTTCAGCCCCTCCGCTTGATTGACAAGGTCGGCAGATGCCTGGTCGATCGCGACCGGATCGTTTGAGGCCACGATACCGATGTCGGGTACAATTGGGGCATCGTTATGGGCATAACAGTCGCAGGCAGGTGACACCTGGGTGATAAAATTAAGAAAGGTAGCCGAGCCTTTTTTCCCTTTCAACACCCCGGCCGTATATTCTACCATGTTTTCCAAAAAGACAGGGATCGCCTGGTTCCATTGAATCTGGATGGCTTCATTCGGGCAGATTATAATGCACTCCCCGCATCCCACACACTTTTTGCGGTCGATTTTCGCCTTTTCATCAATTAGAGAAATAGCCTCCTGGGCACAGTAGTCAATACACTCCCCACACCCTTCACACTTTTTTCTTTTCACCTTTGGGGATACTGTGGAGTGCTGGGCCAGTTTTCCCTTTCGGGAGGCGCATCCCATTCCAAGGTTTTTAATAGTGCCTCCAAAACCTGAAAGCTCATGGCCTTTGAAATGGGCTACACTCACAATAGTGTCGGCGCGGACAATCTCAGAGCCAATATAGACCCTCTTAAACCGTTTCAAGTTCAGAGTCACAGCTGTTTCATTGCCACCCCGAAGCCCATCGGCAATGATCAGGGGTGCATCCACCACGGCGTATGTGAACCCATTGTGAATGGCGGTTGTCAGGTGGGCAACCGAGTTACTACGACTCCCAACGTATAGGGTATTGGCATCGGTTAAGAAGGGGTGTCCCCCTACCTCTTTTATCGTATCGACAATCTTGCGGACAAAAACAGGTCGTACATAAGCAGTGTTTCCTGCCTCCCCGAAATGGAGCTTAACGGCCACTAAGGCACTTTTCTTGACCTTTGCTGCCAGGTCTACTGCATCTAGTAGGCGCTTGACCTTGCCTACAAGATTTTCGCTCGCCTTTGTCCTAAGGTCTGCAAAGTAGACAACACTCTTCATAATCTTTCCCCATAATTACCCTAACCGCTGGTCAATAAGTTCCGCAGCCTTTTTCCCGGAAAGGAGCATCCCTCCGAAGATCGGACCCATCCGGTAAGAGCCAAACGTGGCATTGGCGGCCATGCCTGCAACATAGACTCCCGGAAAAGCTTCACGGGTATTTTCAAGGGTTGAATGTTCTGCCACCTCAGCCCACATAGACTTTTCACCCATTACCTTACCTGTTTCGGTCAAAAGCCTTGATCCGGATTTCCTCTCTATGAGATGCATCAATTCGGTGGCATGCCCCGTGGCATCAATGGTGAAGCGGGCATGAACGGTTAGAGGATCTACATGGAGCGAGGCCATTTCAACGGCTGTCCAGTTAACCACCAGGCCAATCACTCTTGCCGATTCCGGGCTATCTGTCTGCCGGATTATTGCGTCCTCCACACACATGAGGTTGAAGACCGTTGCCCCTGCCTGGCAGGCCTTGGAGGCTAAAGTCGTGGTGGCCATCACTGCATCCGCTGTATGGTATCCTTCTTGAAAGAGCTGCGTGGGAATGCCCAGCTCATCAAGAACCTTTTTCCCTTTATCCTGAACCACAATCTCATTGAACATCATCCCGCCACCCCACATTCCACCCCCGATGGACAGCTTGCGCTCAAAAAGGGCTACTTTCCTATCGTTTCTGGCCAGGTAATAGGCTGCTACCAACCCGGATGGCCCACCGCCTATGATAGCAACATCAAGGTCTAGATGGTCGATCCATTTTTGGGTGAAACGTTCTATGATGGCCCTGGTTATAACCTGCTCGTCTAATTTCATCGTCCTTCCTCTGCAACTGTGGTTGGTAGTTTCATAAAAAAAGCCAACTTCGAACTAAGAAATTGGCAATCACTGGAAAATTGTGAATGCATAGTGCTGGGTAGCAACTAAGGTCTAAAAAGTCAAGAATTTTGTCCTATCGAAAATATCCTTGACACTGGTCGCATCCAAGCGATAGAAATAAGATTTTTATATGGCACCCTTGCTCCGGGAGAAGCGGGGCTATTGATACCCATAAGGAGGCGTTATGAGAAGATTTGAAACCGTATTTATCGTAAACCCAGAGCTTTCCGAAGAACAACGCCAGCCCCTGCTGGACAAGATGAAAGGCCTCATGTCTGAAGACCAGGGAATGTTTGTCAAATTTGACGATTGGGGCCATAAAAGGCTTGCCTATGAGGTCAAGAAGCACACCCGAGGATATTATGTGCTAATGGATTTCTGCGGGGACGGAGTTTTGGTCAAGGAAATTGAGCGTAACATGCGCCTGGATGATCGAGTGCTCAAATACATGACGGTTCTCAAAGACAAGACCGTTGATGTGGAAGCAGTAAAGGAAGAAATAGAGGCTGCCAAAGAACAGGAATCAGTACCCGAACCTACCGAACAAGCGGAAGGTGTGGGTGAAGACAAAGGGGATTCAGAATCAACCGAGACCGCAGAAGCTCCGGTGAGCGACGCCGAAGTACCAGCGGAAGGTGTGGGTGAAGACAAAGGGGATTCAGAATCAACCGAGACTGCAGAAGCTCCGGTGAGCGACACCGAAGTACCAGAGGATACGCCAGAAACCAACGAGCAGGAGGAACCAAAGTAATGGTACAAGAGAGAAGCAGGGCGCCAAATAGGCACAAGCGAGTGTTTCGCAGGAGGAAGGTTTGTCGTTTCTGTGCTGATTCCAGCCTTCCTATCGATTATAAGGACCCTCGGACGCTTAGGTTTTTTACCACAGAACGGGGCAAGATCATCCCGGGGCGTGTGTCCGGCAATTGCGCCAGGCACCAGCGAAAGTTAACCATTGCCATCAAACGTGCACGGACCATTGCCCTGATGCCTTATGCAGCAACCCTGAGCCATTATTAAGATTGACGATTTTGATTGTTCATTCAGGGAGCGGTAGCTCTTGACCCATATTGCCCGTAGCCAAATCCACAAGGACGTCATCGTTGCAATAGCCATCACGGCCTTTATTTGTATGGCAACCTTGTACCTCAGGGTGCTGGGGCCGTTCGTTGGGCTGGTTATTCCGCTGCCAATCCTTTTTTACCGGTTCAAACTGGGCCGCTCTTTAGGCCTGTTGATCCTGGCCGCGGTCGTTCTTATTGTGATCTTTGTGGTCGGCTGGAGTTCCATAGGCGCAGTAGCGTTCCTCTTTGAACTGGGGCTGGTGGGTCTGATCTTGCCCGAGGTATTTGAGATGAACCTGTCTGTCGAAAAAACGGTCGGGATCACTACCGGTGCCGTTTTGGCGACGGGCGCTGTGATGTTGGCACTTTACAGTTTGCTTTCTACGGCCAGTCCGTGGGCCGTGGTATCCGATTACCTGGAAAAGAGCGTGGAGATGGCCATTGCCATGTATAGGGAGATCGATGCGTCCGAGGAAAAAATAGAAATACTTGCCCGGTCCTTGGAGGGTATCTTGTACCTAATGCTTCGCATCATCCCTGCCATTGTGATTGTCACTACCCTCTTTGTGGTCTGGAGCAACCTCCTCCTGGCTCGCTCTCTATTGCGAAGCAAAGAGCTTTTCTGTCCTGATTTTGGCAAGCTAAACCAGTGGAAGGCCCCGGAGCATCTGATTTGGGTCGCCATAGCATCAGGGGGCTTACTCTTATTTGCTCATCCAGGCATCAAGATGCTTGGCATCAATGGGCTGATAGTGATCATGATGATATATTTTTTTCAAGGGATTGCCATTGTCTCTTTCTATTTTGAGAAAAAACAATTCCCAAAAGTACTGCGAGCCATACTCTATGGCCTGATTGCCATGCAGCAGCTCTTGCTTCTTGTAGTGATTGCGGTTGGTTTCTTTGATGTATGGTTCGATTTCAGACGCACAGGAAAGGTGGAGTCCTAACATGAAAGTCATATTGACAGAAATGATCGAATCGCTGGGAACTGTTGGCGATGAGGTTAACGTGGCCAAAGGTTATGCCAGAAATTATCTGATCCCCCAAAAGAAGGCGATCGTAGCCACACCCAAAAATCGCAAAGTTTTCGAGCGCCAGCGGGCACAGTTCGAACAACAGCTGGCCAAAGACCAAACCAAGGCGGAGGTGTTGGCTGAAAAGATTCAAGGCGCTGTCTGTACTATTGTGGGGCGAGTATCTGATGGTGATAAACTTTATGGTTCGGTTTCAACGCGAGATATTGCTGAACAATTGAAAGCGCAGGGGTTTGCTGTAGACAAGAGAATGGTCATGCTCTCTGAACCTATCAAGACCCTGGGATCTTTTATCGTGCCTGTTCGTCTACATTCCGATATCTCTCCGGAGATCACCGTCAAAGTGGTTCCTGAACAGGAAACACAATGAGCAACAAAGATCCGTGGCTGCAAAAGGTTCCGCCTCAGAACATTGAGGTCGAACAATCAATCCTGAGCGCCATACTGATTGAGAACAATACACTGCCCGAAGTACTGGAAGTCGTTTCCGAGAAAGACTTCTATCGTGAGGCCCACCGGAAAATCTTCGCGGCTATGCTGGATCTCTTCGAACGAAATGAACCCGCTGATCTGATTACAATTACAAACATCCTCAAGGAACAGGGCCGGCTTGAATCGGTTGGAGGCGCATCCTATCTGGCTGAACTGGTTGACACAGTCCCCATGGCGACCAATGCGGCCCACTATGCCAAGATTATCCGTGAAAAAGCGACCTTGAGGCAACTTATCGAGCGCGCAGCCTCCATCACAACCCGTTGTTTTGAAGACCGGGGGGACGTGGAAGAGGTTCTCGATTTTGCCGAACGGTCAATCTTTGAAATCTCTGAAAACAAGGTAAGGCCGGCCTTTCATGCTCTGGCCGATATTCTCAATGATACGTACAAAGCCGTAGAAGATGCCGTTGGAAACAAAATCCTTGTAACCGGCGTCCCTACGGGCTATCACATGCTTGACGAGAAAACCTCTGGGTTGCAGCCTAGCGACCTTATTGTGATTGCGGGTCGGCCCAGTATGGGAAAGACTGCCCTTGCCCTGAACATCGCGCAAAATGCCAGCTCTCAAACCGGAATACCTGTTGGCATTTTTTCGCTGGAAATGTCCAAGGAACAGCTCTCACTGCGCATGCTTTCTTCAGAGGCCCGGATCGATTCATCTCGAATGAGAGGTGGCTTCTTGAGTGAGAGTGACCTGGCCCGTATCAACCGCGCGGCAGGGACCCTATATGACCTTCCCATCTACATTGATGACTCACCGTCCATATCAGCCCTGGAAATACGTGCCAAGGCTCGCCGCATGAAAATGGAAAAGGGCCTGGGTCTCGTCATTGTAGACTATTTACAGCTTATGAGAGGACGGGCTTCGGCGGAACGGCGGGACCTGGAAATATCCGAGATCTCCAGATCTCTCAAGGCCTTGGCCAAGGAGATCAATATTCCGGTGGTAGCCCTTTCACAGCTCAACCGGAAGGTGGAGGAGCGAAGCAACAAGCGGCCGGTGCTCTCCGATCTGCGCGAGTCTGGCGCGATCGAACAGGATGCCGATGTGATCGTCTTCATCTATCGCGACGAGGTGTACAACAAGAAGGAAGGCGAGGCCGACAGAACTTCGGAAATTAATGTGGCCAAACAACGTAACGGCCCTACCGGCACGGTGAAGCTCACCTTTTTGGATTACTGCACACGGTTTGAGGACATGGCACCAGAGGTGGGAAGCCCGGGGTTGTAGTCACACTGGGCAACCACCCTATCTTGAATCTGCGTCCGAACCTTCCCACTCAGCTCCCCTGGCAACAATATTCCACCGTTTTTTCTAAAGTTTTCCCGAAATGTACCGAAAATATGATTGAAGGTGTGTTTCCATGAACATAACTACCTATCAGATACATAATGTCTTGAGGGCCTACGGCAAACAGCTGAGCCGGAGCAAGCGCCTGCAACACAAAAAGGGTGATGCACTGCTGAGGCGTACAGACCGGATCAGTCTCTCCGTTCAGGCAAGACGACAGGCTATTATTGACAGAGTTACATCAGATATTATAAATAGGATAATCAATGATGGACCCCATTACGAGATGGAACAGGAGGCTTTCGGACAACTTGAGGATGAATACGGGGGTAGCCTTTCAGTTAATAATGAGGATTCCGAGTTGGTCTTCAAGGTTATTGATAAGGAAAAAGGGGAGGTAACAAAAACACTTTCTATCGAGGATTCCAATTTCTTGAAAGATAGGCTGGAAGAAATCACCAAGAGCAAGGTTGACGATCAAATGATTACGTGACATGGAGGTATCAGTTCATGAAAATTACTGGCAACGGCTACGAGATTACCAGATACATTAGTGAAAAAATCGTGAGTCCGACAAATGAGGCGTCCGTAAAGACTGGTACGCAAAACAATATTGCTACTGAGTCCAGAGAAGACGCCATTGTCAATCTTTCTGAAGCGTCAAAAGAGGTTCAGAAGGCCAGAGAGGTCATCGAGTCTCAACCAGATGTCAGACTGGATATGGTTAACGCTATCCAGGAAGAGATCGAAAAGGGAGCCTACGAAGTCAACACTGAGAAAACAGCCGAAAAGATACTGGGATATTACATAGACGAAAAGGTTTGACCATCCTGTTCGATCCAAGATTTTCCAGCAATATGCACTCAATTGCTTTTTTTTACTAGCCTGCTTCCTTTGAGCCCTCCCTTTTCAGTCACCCTTATCTCATTACTGGATGTGCTCTACGTTTCTCACTTTGTAATCCCTCATTCCATTTCCCGGTTTAAGGCTGTATCGCCCGTTTCTTAAAAGGTTCGGATCTGTCCGCTGCCCCTTGAATCTCAAAAGAGGCCGAGATAGAGGCGGTTTCTCGGCTATTGATAATCATCAGAATCTGAGCTAAGAAAAGATCCACAATGGGCAGGCAAAAGGGTCCTAAGCAGCTTGAAAAACTTATATCCTATATCCTTGGACGACGACCCGACGAGTTTGGACTGGTCCTGAACGATCAGGGGTTCGTGCGTCTGAAAGATCTGCTCAAGGCAATCTCAGAGGAACCCGGGTGGGGATATGTGCGGAAATCCCACATCCATGAGGTCCTCATGACTTCTTGTGAAAAGTCTTTTGTTATAGACAATGACAAAATCAAGGCCGTTTGTCGCGATGATGCCCCGGCCGGTGTAGAGGACATTGTTCCCCCTAAGCTCCTTTATCACTGCGTGAGGCCCAGGGCATATCCTGTCGTCTGCCGGCAAGGAATCATCCCTTTAGGACAACCCCGGGTCTATTTGTCCACAACCGAGGAACTGGCACAGAGGATGGGAAAGCGGCGAGCCCCAGTCCCTGTGTTGCTGACAGTTCAGGCGCAAAGAGCTTTTAAGGCAGGTGTAAGATTCTCTAAGCAGGGCGACTTCATCTACATAACTGACCATGTTCCTGTGGGCTACTTCACTGGACCGCCGCTCCCAAAAGAGAAGAAAAAAGAAGCCCCCCCTGTTGCAATACCTGAAGACGCGCCTGGCAGCTTCACCTTTCAATTGGAACGCTCCCGGACACTTCAGCAACAGCGACTCAGGCGAAAGGGGCTCAGAAAGGAGATTGTCTGGAAAAAGGATGCCCGCAGGATGAGGCGAAAGCGCAAGATGTAACAAGTTCTTCAGTTAAATCAACGGTTAAAAGGGGTTAAAAATTCGTAATGTGATAATGCCATTCAAGCAATTGAAAAAAGAGCTGATCATGGTGACAGGCCAACTACCTGATTTCTCAGGCATCGGGCCTGTTTATCTTGTGGGCGGGTCTCTTCGGGACCGCATCATCAATCGTCCCTCCAACGACCAAGACTTTGCAGTGCTCGGCAATGCCAGGGAATTTGCAGAAAAAGTGGCGGCAAAACTTGGTGTCCGCATGATTGAGATGGGCAAGGGATACAAGGCGGTCTATAGGGTA
>JAIWEZ010000093.1:0-8161 GCA_048631945.1 Gammaproteobacteria bacterium
TAACCGTTCACGGGTTCAGAGGTTCAGGGTTCAAGGTTCACCGAAAATCTGAACCGGCTTTGCCATCTGCCGTCGGCCATAGCCTATGGCGGAGGCCGAAATAGCCGTAGGCTACGAACCGACTTCGCCAAAGCACTGGCTGCTACGGCTGAACGCCTGAAACTGTGAACTCTGAACCTGTGAACGCCTGTCGAATAACGAATAACGAAAACAAAGGAGGTATTTATCTTGATTGACATTGCATATGCCCTAGGCACCGGTGGGGGCACATCCGGACAGACCGGCGGGGGATTTGGGGCCTTGGTCCCCCTGATTCTGATGTTTGCCATATTCTATTTCCTTCTTATACGGCCCCAGCAAAAGAAACAGAAACTGCACCGCCAGTTGCTAACCAGCCTCAAGAAGGGCGACCGCGTTATCACAAGCGGCGGGCTGTATGGACGGATTACGGGCCTTACAGACACCGTTGTGACACTTGAGATTTCAGAAAAAGTGCGTGTAAAGGTGGGACGCGGCAACATCTCTGGGTTGGTGCAGGGCGAAAATCCCAGCCCTAAATGAGAATAGATACTGGATGCTGGTTACCGGATACCGGATGCTGATTATTCGTTTCACCTTCTTTTAAATCCGCATTAGCGCAAGGTTGCGTCTGGCGGCTTGACACGAAGTGAAGCTTGCGCCAAAACATTACACCTCGTGTCCGCATTCCGTATTCGCATCGTTCCACAACCGGAAATACTATATCAAAGACTGTGTGATGGTTGCAAAAGGAGTAACGAATTGACGCACCTTAATAAGTGGAAGCTTTTTCTCGTTGTAGCGCTTATAGTAGTGGCATTTGTCTATACAGTGCCATCGGTCTTTTCCAACCTCCCTAACTGGTGGAGGACTCTGGGTATCCTTCCCAGTGAAAAGATCCAGCTGGGCCTCGATCTTCAAGGGGGCATGCACCTTGTACTAGAAGTTCAAACCCAGAAAGCAGTTGAAAACAGGATAGAACGCACTGTTCAAGATCTGCGGGACACCATGAGAAAAGCGGGCGTTCGATATACAGGGCTCGAGCGGGTAGAAGAGATTCAAATATCGGTCCGCATACCGAACGAGCAAAGCGTCGAAGCTTTCGACAAAACGCTTGACAAGGAGTTCGCATGGCTGCGGCTCGTATCCAGAAGCCATGACGGCGAAGGTGTTGTTGTTCGGCTCGATCTACCTGAACAGGAAGTCAAGTATATAAAAGAGATGGCTTCTAAGCAGGCCATGGAAACCATTCGAAACCGGATTGATCAGTTCGGCGTCAGCGAACCCGATATACGTCGCCAGGGGGAAAACCGCATCCTGATTCAGCTCCCTGGGATAAAGGACCCTCAAAGGGCCATCAACCTGATCGGACAGACAGCTCTCCTGGAATTCAAACTGGTGAATGAGGACCATAATGTAGAGAAAGCCCTCAAAGGAAAAATTCCGCCAGGCAATGAGATCCTTTATCAAACCAGCGAAGACAAGGTCACAAGGCGTATTTCAAAGATCCCGTTTTTAGTCCAAAAACGAACCTACCTCACCGGAGAGCACCTGACCGATGCAAGGGTTCAAATCGACACCCAATTTGGTGAGCCTTATGTTTCCATGAACTTTGACAGAGAGGGAGCCCGGCTTTTTGAACGGATTACTGAAGCGAACGTAAAAAAACGCCTTGCCATTGTGCTGGACGACCACATTTACTCAGCCCCGGTTATCCAGGAAAAGATCAGCGGAGGCGAAGCGCGCATTACCGGCAATTTCACAACGGAAGATGCCAGAGACCTGGCCATCGTACTGCGGGCCGGTGCCCTGCCTGCCCCGGTCAAGATTCTTGAAGAACGCACTGTTGGGCCATCCCTGGGACGGGATTCTATCGAAAAAGGGCTCCTTTCCATGTGGGTCGGCGGTATCCTTGTCGTTCTATTCATAGCAATCTATTACAAAGGAGCCGGTATTATTGCAAATGTCGCCCTTTGTCTTAATATCATATTCATTTCAGCGGGCCTGGCTTTCTTTCAGGCAACGCTCACGCTTCCGGGCATAGCCGGAATAATCCTCACCATTGGGATGGCAGTGGATGCCAATGTCATCATCTTTGAACGTGTTCGTGAGGAGGCTCGGCTGGGTAAAACACCCAGAGCTGCTGTGGATGCCGGTTACGCCAGGGCTACAATGACTATCCTGGACGCCAATGTAACCACACTAATCGCAGCCCTGGTTCTCTTTCAATTTGGAACCGGGCCCATAAAGGGCTTTGCCGTCACCCTCAGCATTGGCATACTGGCGAGCCTTTTTACGGCAATTGTGGTTACAAGATTGATTTTTGACTATCTGGTTTTTCAGAAACGTGTACGGCACCTGAGCATCTAAAAACTCCATACGGACTTAAAGCATGCAGTTTATCAAACCTGACATTAATATCGATTTCATAGGAAAAAGAAAAATCGCCTTTGTAGGCTCCATGATCCTGATCGCAATCAGCATCATCTCACTTGTAATAAAATCAGGGCCCAAGTATGGAGTCGATTTCGCCGGCGGAACCGTGGTTCAAGTCAAGTTTTCAAAAGAGATTGAACCCGGAGACATCAAGACTGCCCTCAGATCGCTGGGCCTGGGTATCACTTCGGTTCAGGGGTTTGGAGAAAAGAAAGAACATGAGTTTTTGATCAGGGCAGCCGAAGCGACCGAGGCACTGGAAAGTCTTGCCTCTGAAATCAAACAAGACCTTGAGACTGCATATCCCCAAAACAAGGTGGAAGTGCGTCGTGTGGAAATGGTGGGTCCGAAGGTGGGAAAAGACCTTCGGGAAAAAGCGCTATTAGCCATGTTTTCTGCTCTTCTTTTTATTGTGGTCTATATCTCGGGTCGGTTCGAGCTCAAATGGATGGTAAGCATCCTCATGGCTGCATGTCTTTTTGCAACCCTTTTCGTATTTGCCAAATTTCGTCTCAGCATCCCGATTCTGATTATGATCGCAATGCTGATCACCCTGGCATTGAGTTTCTATCTGAAGCTGAGATTCGCTATGGGGGCTATAGTGGCCTTGATACACGATGTTATTATTACAGTGGGGGTCTTCTCCCTTACCAACAGAGAGTTTAACCTTACGATTATTGCAGCCCTTTTAACCATCATAGGCTATTCTCTTAACGACACGATCATCGTGTTTGACCGTATCCGCGAAAACTCCCGTAAATATCACCGGCAACCTTATGAACAAGTCATAAACCGCAGCATCAACGAAACCTTGAGCCGGACACTGCTCACATCCATGACCACCTTGGTGGTGGTCGTAGCCCTCTTTGTGCTCGGAGGAGGCATCATCCACGATTTTGCCTTTGCCCTGATTATTGGCATTATCGTTGGAACCTATTCCTCGGTTTATGTAGCAAGCCCTGTCCTGATTATCTGGCAGCAAGCCATGAAAAAGCCTATTGGTAAAAAAAGGAATAGACGGCGGTGATTATCGTTATTCCAAAATCCTAACCCGGACAAGCCGGAACCAAAAAAGATTTGATGCTGGTTCCTGGATTCTTGATACTGGATGTGTGGTTCTTGATTCCGGTTTATCCAGTATCCAGCGACCAGTATCCAGCATCTGTAACAAGTATAAAATGAACAGGTTACATAACATCGACAATCTTTTGTCGATGTTGCGGCGCTAAGCGCCTAAACCCTCACGCATAAGTTTTTGAAAAATAGGCGTTTTCCCCGAGTTCTTCTTCAATTCTCAATAGCTGGTTATATTTGGCGATTCGGTCTGTTCGGGAACCGGAGCCTGTTTTTATCTGCCCGGCGTTCAGACCTACGGCTAGGTCTGCGATAAAGGTATCTTCGGTCTCGCCTGAACGGTGGGAGATTATCGTTTCATACCCGGCCTCCTTTGCCATTGCCACAGTGTCCAAAGTTTCGGTCAGTGTGCCGATCTGATTCAGCTTGATCAGGATGGCATTTGCAATGCCACGATTGATCCCCTTTTCAAATATCTTGGGATTGGTGACAAAGATGTCGTCCCCCACAATCTGTATCTTGTCTTCCAGTCTTTCTGTCATGATCTCCCATCCGATCCAGTCCTGTTCTGCCAGACCATCCTCAATGGAAAGGATAGGATAAGCCTCTATGAGTTTCTCATAGTAGTCAATCATAGCCTGAGCATCCATCCCCTTTTTTCCTTCACCCTTTAACACATACTTCCCCTTGCGGTAAAACTCGTTGGCCGCAGCGTCAAGAGCGACGGCAATTTCTTTTCCTGGTTTGTAACCGGCCTTTTCAATGGCAGTCATTATCAAACGAATAGCATCCTCATTAGAGTCAAGGTTTGGCGCAAAACCGCCTTCATCCCCCACTGCAACGTTATGGCCCTCTGCACTTAAGACTCCCTTCAATTGGTGAAATGTTTCAACTCCCATCCTGATCGCTTCCGCAAAAGTCCCGGCTCCCACGGGAACTACCATGAATTCCTGTATGTCCAAGTTGTTGCCAGCATGGGCACCACCGTTGATTATATTCATCATGGGAACAGGAAGGACGTTGGCATTAATACCTCCGATGTAACGATACAGGGGTGTCTGAAAGGCATGAGCTGCGGCCCTGGCCGCGGCCAGAGATACCCCAAGAATGGCATTGGCCCCCAGTCGGGATTTATTCGGTGTACCGTCAAGCTCTATGAGACGACGGTCCAGACCTGCCTGGTCGGATGCATCCATCCCTACAATCGCAGGTTTTATCGCTTCCTTCACATTCGCTACAGCCTTTGACACACCCTTGCCGCCATAACGCTTATGGCGTTTGTCTCGCAGCTCAAGTGCCTCCCGCTTGCCTGTGGAGGCGCCAGAGGGAACGGCTGCCCGCCCAATAGCACCATAAGCAACCTCAATGTCCACCTCCACGGTTGGATTGCCCCGTGAATCCAGGATCTCCCTTGCCGTCACATTAATGATTTCAGTCATGACATCCCCTTCCTCCACTCAGTAATAAACACCATCGTCCCCGGAGCAAGCTCCTTTCCCAGAATGGCCCAGATCTGATCATAGGGTTTGCTGTTGACGCTGTCAATCTATAAACCGCATAGCGTTACACATCCGGCTTTGCTCCTTGACTTGGGCCTGAAAACTCGTTAATAGGCATCCTATGAAGGAAAAACTTAGCTTCATAGTGCGGCATGCCATAGATTCTGCCGTTGCTGCCGGGCATCTTAAACCTATTGATCCTCCCCCATCCATGGTGCTGGAGATTCCCAAGATTGTGGCCCATGGCGACTTTAGCACAAATATCGCCATGACCATGGCAGCACTTCAAAATAGGGCGCCTAAGGAAATTGCGAGGATCATCATTGATCATATTGAGGACCGCGATCATTTGCTCTCAAAGACTGAAGTGGCAGGACCCGGGTTCATCAATTTCTTCATCGCCCCGGACAGGTGGCACGAGGTTCTTAAGGCCGTGCATCAGGAGGATACAGCCTATGGCACCTCACAGGCAGGTCTTGGGAAAAGGGTACAGATCGAATTTCTAAGCGCCAATCCCACCGGACCTCTCCATGTGGGCCACGGGCGATGTGCCGCCGTCGGGGACACCCTGGCAGCTATATTGAGCGCAACGGGTTATGAAGTTGAGAAGGAATACTATGTGAACGATTCCGGTCGTCAGATTCGCACCCTTGGTGAATCCGTGTTTGTTCGCTATCAGCAGCTTCTCGGAAAAACTATCGATTTGCCGGCAGAGAACTATCAGGGAAGCTATATCAACGACTTGGCCCGAATACTCCTTGATCAAGAAGGGGAACACTTGCTGGAGTTGCCCGAGGAGGAGGCCGTAACACATTGTGCCAGATTTGCGGCCATGAAAATTTTTGAAGGGATTCGGGAAGACATAGTCGCCTTTGGCGTCTCCTTTGGCCACTGGTTCAGCGAGCAGTTCCTCTATGACTCAGGCGCTGTCCAGGCCGTGATTCAAGATCTCAAGAGCCGGGATATCATCTATGAACATGATGGCGCCCTGTGGTTTCGGACCAAAGATTTTGGGGATGAAAAGGACCGGGTCGTAGTTCGGGCCAATGGCTTAACCACATACTTTGCCTCAGACATTGCCTATCACAAAAACAAGTTTGACCGAAAGTTCGACCGAATCATTGATATCTGGGGAGCAGACCACCATGGCTACGTTCCTCGCGTGTCAGCTTCGATCCGAGCACTCGGATACGATGGAGACCGGTTTCAGGTCTTTCTCGTTCAACTGGTTAATCTCCTTCGAGGCGGCAAGCCAGTAGCCATGTCAACACGGGCCGGCGAATTCGTTACCCTGAGGGAGGTCATAGACGAGGTGGGACGGGATGCGGCACGCTTCCTATTCTTATTGCGCCATTATGAGAGTCCGCTTGACTTTGATCTGGAACTGGCCAAAAAGCAGTCCAACGATAATCCAGTCTACTATGTGCAATATGTCCATGCGAGGATTTCCAATATTCTCAAGAAGGCCGAAGAACGTGGTTACAAGGACATTGACTGGCACGACGACTTCTCCAAAATATTGACTCTACCTGAGGAGCTTCAACTAATAAAGCTCATGGCCCGTTACCCGGAGGTCGTGGCCAGGAGCGCCCGCTTGATGGAGCCTCATCGTGTTCCGTTCTACATGAAGGAGTTGGCAGCAGCCTTTCACGCCTACTATCACGACCGCAACAAGCACAAGGTGGTAAGTGACGATGCCAAGCTCTCGGCAGCAAGGCTCTACCTTGTTTCTGCTATCCGGATCATCATAAAGAATGGACTGAGTCTGATGGGCGTGTCTGCACCGGAAACCATGTAGGAAGACTGATCGTGGGTGCTTAGTCATGAAATTGGTGTTTTTTCTGGCAGAAATTCTTTTACCATGAAGTAGGAAAGCTGAAAGCTCAAGGCTCATAGCTGAAAGGGAGAGAAGTTAAGAGTCTAAGATCTAATTCTTGCTTTCAGCTTTGAGCTTCTCCAGCTTATCCGGATTCGGTATGAGTCAAAAGCCTTCACAGTCTAAGAAGAAAACTCCGACTAAAAGATCCCGGTTTGCCCTCCAGCTCACCCGCAAACAGTTCTTTCTTGGGCTGGGCCTTGCCTTTCTTGCGATGGCTTGGATGTTCACCCTTGGTATTTTTGTGGGGCGCGGCCTTTCTCCAGTCCGTTTCGATGTGCAAAAGCTCAAAAAAGAGCTTATGGCTTTGAAACAGGAGGCACTGAAAAGAGACCAGGCACGCTTCAAAATTGAGACAGACAACCTGTCCGAGAACCCGGACCTTGACTTTTACAAAATCCTTACAGATAAGAAGGAAGAGGCCCGCTTTAAGTCTGCCAAAGGTCATGAGAGGACCGCAAAGTCCCATGTGATACCGATAAAAACCTCTATGGTAAACAAGACGGGAAGGCAGGGGCTTTTGACCATCCAGGTCGCATCGATAAAAAGTGCCAAGAAGGCCAGGCAGGAGGTAGACCGTCTTAAACGTAAGGGGTATGAGGCATATGACGTAACAGTAAACGTGCCTGGAAAGGGGACCTATCACAGGGTGCGGGTGGGCCATTTTGAGAATTCCCGCGAGGCCGGACGGGTAGCTGCGAGGCTTAAGCAGGACAAACTTGAAACAATGATTGTGCGGGAATAGAGAAAGGCACTTTAGCTCACTTGGAGACTTGGGGGTATTGTCGTGAGAATTTCAAAGGAACTGGTCATACACGTGGCAAAACTTGCCCGGCTGCATTTGGATGAGGAGGCCATAGAGCTCTATACCAAGCAACTGGGAGACATCCTGACCTATATGGACACCCTTAATAGTGTTGACACCGAGGATGTACCTCCTACCTCTCATGCCATTTTCATAAACAATGCGCTTCGCGAGGATGAGGTCAAGGCCTCCATTCCTGTGAGACGCGCTTTGGCAAATGCCCCCCAGTCTGAAAAAGGAAGCTTTGTTGTTCCAAAAGTAATCGGATAACCGTGTCCGTTGACCGTTGTCGGTTGTCTGTTGTTAAGAGAATAAGCAAATGCAAGAGGAAACGATAAGCGCCTATATTAGTTCGTGCCCATCCACAAATCGTAAAAATTCAATGGGCACAAGCGTAAGTTTCCAATTCAGAAATGAGCAATTTTCCGCAAGGTCAAGGAAAACAAGGGGTTG
>JAIWEZ010000094.1:0-8159 GCA_048631945.1 Gammaproteobacteria bacterium
GAGGGCTTTGAGTCAATAACCTCGGCGCTCCCCCTGAGAATACAGGGAAATTCCTGTGAAACTATTCATCTGACACGACAAGCCTGATTCGTGTTGGGTAATGGTGCGCAAAGCAATTTCAGCACCAACGTTATGGCGCCCCCCAATGGCCGCTTGAAAAGAGGCACTTTGTGTGAACTGGTTGAGCCCGAAGGGCGAGTATAGCGCAAAGGTTGCGCCTGAAGGCTTGAACAGAGGCACTACGTGCCAAATCGCCTGGAGCAAGCCTTAGATTTATCAAAAAACGTTTTAGACCAAGCAAAAAGGGATTTGGGCAACAGCCCGTCAAGGTTTGATCCCATTTTCCTGTTACGGTGTGCCGCTGGGGAGGAGATGAATTCGTGTTGCTTTTCTCGGAAATAGAAGCCCCGGAAACGGCTGCGCGGCTTGCTGGGAAAGTGTCGGACCGGTTGCGGAAGTCTTTCAGCATCGAAGGGTTTCAATTTTGGCATTTCGGCCAGCATCGGCATCAGTTTATATCCGGATCATGGAGCGGATCTGGATCAGTTGATGGCTCGGGCCGATGCAGCCATGTACGACGTAAAAGCAAGGACTGACGGTGCTTATAACATCTTTAAGGATAACGCATGAGAGAGACCATAACGACCGCAACCAACGGAAGTGGTGAACATGATCCATGTCGCGCGCAAAAATACTGGCGTGGCATATCGTTGACCGGCGGGGCGCCGGCCTGCGGAGCGCAGAAGCGATCCGCGAAGGAGCACGCCGATGCCGCGAATCACGGCTGCGGCGTGTGCGGTGCGTCCGCGACACGGCCTTTCTTGAGCGTGGACGGTCGGGACTACCGGCGCTGCGACTGTTGCCAGGCCACCTTCCTGAATCCGGCGCAGAGGCTGTCACCGGAGGCGGAACATGCGCACTATCTACAGCATAGGAACGATCCGGCCGGCGCGGATTACCGGCGGTTTCTGTCGAAGCTCGCCGATCCTTTGTTGAAACGGCTGGCGCCACACCGGGATGGGCTGGATTACGGATGCGGCCCAGGGCCGGCGCTGGCTCAAATGCTCTGCGAGGCAGGACACCGCGTAAGCGTGTTCGATCCGTATTTCTTTCCCGACCCGGCCCCGCTCGATTGTCGTTACGATTTCATCACCTGCACCGAAGCCATTGAGCACTTCCACCGGCCAGCCGAGGAGTTCGCCCGTTTCGAGCGGATGCTGCGGCCGGGTGGCTGGCTTGCGGTCATGACCTGCTTTCAAGCCGACGACGGACGTTTTGCGTCCTGGCACTACCGCCGCGACCCGACTCATGTCGTTTTTTATCGCGAAACGACGCTGCGCTACATCGCCCAGGGGTTCGCATGGTCCTGTGAAATTCCGGTCAAGGACGTGGCGTTGATGCAAAAGCCTCTTAACCTAAACGCATGAAGGAGCCAAGATACCGTGCGCGATGACATTGATTTGAATGATATCAAGAAACGCCTCGAGGAGCGGCTCGAAGCCATCATAGCGGGACAAAAAGCGAATAAAGACGAGAATGCACCGGTGGAGCTCGATCAGGCGCGCGTCGGCCGCCTTTCACGGATGGATGCCATGCAGCAGCAAGCCATGTCTCAGGCCGCGGCCCGCCTGGTCGAGGCTGAACGAAGCCGCATCCAGATGGCACTCAGACGTATGCAATCCGGCGATTACGGCTATTGCATGAATTGCGACGAAGAAATTACAGAGGGGCGGCTGCAGGCCGATCCCAGTGTGTTGACCTGCATCTCCTGCGCCCGAGCGACGGAGGGATAATGATCCGACTGGATGTCGATATCTTTGTTTTGCACCTACAGGTAAGAATGATTTCTTCCGAAGATTTCCAATCATTCTCTGTACGGCCTATGCTGCCATCTGAATACGTCACGGAATCTCACCGTGAAAACGGGCAGTCCCGGCAATCAGTCCGGTGCTGCTCTATCACATAATTTGTTTGTCAATGCGAAGAATCCACTCTGGCAAGCCCATCGGAAAAAGAACGTTTAGGATTGGAAACTATTCTATGCGATAATTGGGCGTCTCCTTGGTAATAATCACATCGTGAACGTGACTTTGTATTTGTACTTGGAGTTATTTGTACTTGTAGTCGGACCAAGCTAACCCTTCCATTTTATTCAAATATCGCCAAAAAAGAGCCTATTCTCAGTGCTTAAAACCTCCTTTTTGACCGTAAAACGAGTACTCTAACAAACACTATCTAACACAGATTCTTAAAACCGCCTTTTTGCCCCCAAAAAGGGCAGGCTAAGGTCCGAAAATGCCCAACTCTTTGCATAGTTTTGATGCCTTATCAGATGGTTAGCTTGGTCCGACCCCAAAGAACAAATCCACCCCAAAGAACAAAGATTGTATGGCATCTGATCTCGTCGGTGTCAGACCTACACTTTCGACAATTCCGTCAAAAGCGAAAAGGGTAGTTTTGTCAAATGTGAGGTTTGACCCCCTGTCTTTCTCTATCAGGTTAGGATTAAAGATTTTGCCCATTCATGCCGACATAAACCTAAAGAATGAACAAGTGGATGATATTTTCTGAAATATTAGATCCCCTCTGGGCAATGACAAGGAGGACAAAAATGAAACAGGTCATGGTTAAGTCGGTGATTTCTTTGGGTTGTCTTTTTTTTATCTTTTCTTTTAGTGCATGCAAAACTACTGGGGGAGGCATTCATCTCGGCTGGGGATCTGAATCGAAAATCTTGCATCCTACTAGTTCGAAAAAGGTCGCAAAGGGCGGTCCCCCACCGCACGCGCCTGCACATGGATATCGAGCGAAACACAACTATCGATATTATCCTTCCGCCTGCGCTTACTTTGATACTTCCAGAAAGGTGTATTTCTACCTTGAAAAGGACAACTGGCAAATGTCTGTATCTTTGCCCCAGGCCTTACAGTTGCGACTTGGGGACCATGTGACTATTGAGATGGATACCGACAAGCCGTATACTAAGTTTACAGATCACAAACGTAAGTATCCTCCGGGGCAACTCAAGAAAAAGACTAAGAAATGGGCTAAACACTAGTAAAAATCCACGCCCAGAGGACGCGGTATTGCCTTTGCTCCCCACAGAGTGGCCCCAGGGGCGTATCCGTCATTCAATCGTTTTCTGGAGTATTGAAGTGTTCGACACAACCATTTTCGTTAACGCCCCGTACACGCCATAGGTAACCCGAGCCAGGCTATGATAGTCTATCTTCTCAGGCGTGTCCTGGGATGAGTGGTAATAAAGATGGTTTTCGTGGGAGGCAGCCGTTAAAGGGGGGCTTCTTTTATTTCGAATAGATTTCCATCGTAATCCTTAACAAAGGTGAGCAGGGCATCTCCTTTGGGAACTCGGTTCACTTCCACATGCATGGCTTCACACTTCTTAACAAATTCCTCTCTGTCTTTCACTTCCAGGCAAAGGTGTTCAAAGCTTGTGCTTCTCTCGGTCAAGCGGTCATCTATGAAAACTTCTGCCGTGAATAGATCGTTTCCATAGACAACAATGTGAGGTTCACGCTCAATGCCGAATATCCGGTGTGCCAAATCTTTATCAAGCACAAAGGACTTTATCTTTCTTAACCCCAGAACGCCTTCATAGAAGTCGTCAGCTCTTTGTTCAGAACTGCAAACCAGGGCTACATGGTTCAATCTCATTTCTTAACAGTGTCCGTTGATAGTTGTTAGTTGTCCGTTAAGTTAATGACATCGAGATACAATTGACTACATACAACAAACCACACACACCAAGAAGATAATCTAGCTTTACGTTGCTCATTGCGCGAAAAATGTTCCCTTTTATTTTCTTGTTCGTCTGGTACAAGCTGTTGAGCATCTTTTTGATTTCATTGCGCTTTGAAATCCTTGCGGTGGGACACGGATTCTTGAATTCAGGAAAACGATGATCTTCAGCGAACTGGATGATTTTTGGCTCATCCAGGAAGGCGAGCGGCCTGATCACTGTGAGTTTTCCTTTGAAAAAGGGCTGGCACGGTACCATGGTGCTGATCTGGCCGCTGTAACACATGTTCAAGAACAAGGTCTCGATAATATCGTCCATGTGGTGACCAAGGGCCAGCTTATTGCACCCCAGTTCGTGGGCCAGTTCAAATAGCCGTTTCCTTCGAAGTCGCGAGCAGAGAAAACACGGATTTTCGCGATTTTTCTCGCTGTGGCCTTGTCTTCCGTAATCGGTGTGCTCGACCTGCAACCTGTAGCCCATCTTTTTGCAGTAATCTTCTACAAGATGGGCTGGATCCCCTTCAAAGCCCAGGTCTATGTAAACGGCAAGAAGTGAATAATGGATGGGAATGCGCGACAAGCGCTCGTGGAGGGCCCACATCAGGGCCAGGCTGTCTTTTCCTCCAGACAGGCCCACCGCAATCCGGTCCCCGTCTGAAATCATCTTGTAATGATGTATTGCCCGGCCAACCGCCCGCAACACAGCTTTGTCCCTGGTAAGAGACATGTGGCATTTTATTCCACTTCTGGAGCCTCAGGTTCTTCTTCTTCAACACGGATTTTCCCTGCTGCAATTTCTCGCAGGGCAATTACGACATCCTCGTTTTTAGGCGAATGCACCAAATACTGTGCACCTTCTCGCGTTTGCCGAACCCGTTTAGCTACAATGTGAACCAACGCGAAGCGGTTCGAAACACGCATCAAACAATCTTCTACAGTTACACGAGCCATGTTCTAACCTCCTTTTACTTAACCCGGACGAGCCGGAAAAGTTGAAAGCAATAATTAACAGAATGAACCCAACTAACACAACTTAGGAGACGGTAATATCAATTAGCTCATAGCGCCGTTGCCCTCCAGGGGCCTGAACGACGATCTCATCACCCACTCTTTTCCCGATCATCGCCTTCCCTAGGGGCGAGGACACTGAGATACGCCCCTGGCTCACGTCCGATTCGTCCGGCCCAACGAGTTGGTACTCAACCTCATCTTCTGTACTCAGATTTTCCAAAACAACCGTGCAACCAAACATAACCCAGTCGGTCTTCACTGTACTCGGATCGATCACATCAGCGCAGGCGATCCTGTGTCCAAGTTCGCCGATTTTCCCTTCATTAAACGCCTGGCGCTCCTTGGCAGCCTCAAATTCTGCATTTTCCGAGATGTCCCCGTGTGCACGGGCCTCCTCAATCGCCCTTATGATATCCGGTCTTTCAGTTCCTTTTAGTTGTCTAATTTTCTCTTTGAGGGCTTCATAGCCCGCTCTTGTGATTGGTATACGCTCCAAGGTTTCACTCCTTGTTAGTGTCCATCCATAAATGGCATATTTTGGCCCGATGCGGCGTTCTCCGCGGGCTTCCGTCCTCAACGTAGCGCTGCTACGCATGCGGCGAAAACCCTTGTGCGGCCTTGCCTCAGACCAAAATCTACCGTTTCTGAATGAACACCGGACAGTGCTCTTCCACGGACGATGCTTTGGCAAATCGGCATTTTTGGATGGGCACTTGATAGTTATTCGATTCGTTATTCCCTAACCCGGACAACCCGGAACCAAAAGGGATTTAGCCGCAGACTTTCGCAGACAAATAGCTGCCGACAAGACCCGCTATTCACTCTCATGCCCTTCGCATCCAGGTCAAAATCACTTGCTCAGATAATCCCGTGCCACAATCTCTGCTATCTGCACAGCGTTGGTCGCGGCGCCCTTGCGAATGTTGTCCGATACCACCCACATATTGATCCCATTTGGGATAGACTCGTCAGCCCTGATACGACCCACAAAAGTTTCATCCCGGCCTGCCGCATCAATTGCCATGGGATAAAGATTCTTTGATGGGTCATCCACAACTATTACACCCGGCGCGTTTTCGAGCAAGGTCCGTACCTCCTCAGGGCTAATGGGTTGGCGTGTTTCTACGTTAACCGATTCTGAGTGGCTGAAAAAAACCGGCACGCGTATAGTGGTAGCTGTAATACCAATAGAATCATCTTCCAGGATCTTTTGGGTCTCCTCGACCATCTTCATCTCTTCCTTGGTATATCCATTGTCAAGGAAGACATCAATTTGGGGGAGGCAGTTGAAGGCGATCCTGTGGGGATAAACTTTCTTCTCAGGCTCGAGAAAATTCAAAATAGCCTTTGTCTGGTTGTAAAGTTCGTCTATGGCCTTCTTGCCTGTACCGGATACAGCCTGATAGGTGGAAACCACAACCCGCTTTATGCCTACCTTTCTGTAAATTGGGGCCAAGGCCACCACCATCTGGATGGTCGAGCAGTTGGGATTAGCAATGATTCCCTTTTTGGTATACCCGGCCACAGCATCCGGGTTCACCTCTGGGATGACCAGGGGCACATCAGGGTCCATGCGCCAAGCTGCAGAGTTGTCAATGACAACACATCCGTCTTTGGCCGCGATGGGCGCAAACTCCTGGCTGGTTGCCCCGCCGGCCGAAAAGATGCCGATGTCAACCCCGCCGAACGAATTCTCGGTCAATTCCTCAACCGGAATCTCCTCACCCTTGAACCTGAGTTTCCGGCCTGCGGATTTACTTGTTGCCAGCAATTTTAGATTCTTTACCGGAAAATCCCTCTCTTCTAGGCAGGCTATCATCCGGCTTCCGACCGCCCCGGTCGCCCCGGCCACTGCAACATTGAATAACTTAGCCATTTTTCAGTCTCCCCCCTACTCTACTATTTCGGAATGCGGAATGCGGAATGCGGATTTCAAAACGATCAATTCCCCAATTCCTGTAAATGAAACTGGTTATCCGGAGACGGATTAGCGCTATGAGAAACGCAGAGCGACCACCGGATTGGGTTCCGACGCAGAGCATCGGGACCAGAAGGAAGAGTATCTCTCGCGCTACCTTTGGGCACATGCTCCATTTTTGAGTTTGGATCTAAATTCCGCATTCCGCATTCCGAAATCATCATGATGCTTCTATGAATTCGACAATCAAGTCTCCCACCTCGGACGTAGAATAACCCATCTGGCCTGCTGCCACTCCTTTCAGCCTTTCTGCCAGGGCCTTCATAACGGCCTTTTCGATCACCCGTGCTGCATCGGTTTCCCCAAGCGTGTCGAGCATAAGCTGTCCGGCCAAGATGGCTGCAATCGGGTTAATGATGTTCTGCCCTGCGTATTTTGGTGCCGAACCGCCAATAGGTTCAAACATGGAGATCCCTTCAGGG
The DNA here is from genome assembly GCA_048631945.1 of Gammaproteobacteria bacterium. GTDB lineage: Bacteria > Desulfobacterota > Desulfobacteria > Desulfobacterales. The sequence goes on from JAIWEZ010000094.1 coordinate 7,171, forward strand.
TTAATATTGGCCCCTGCCGTCACACCCATGCCACCCTGGAGGATGGCTGCCAAGTCGGTAATAATATCACCGAACATGTTGTCGGTGACAATGACATCAAACCATTCCGGATTTTTTATCATCCACATACATAGGGCATCCACATGTACATAGTCCGTCTCAATATCCGGATAGTCCGCTGCTACCTCATTGAACGTGCGTTCCCACAGTCCAAAGGCATAGGTCAACACATTGGTCTTGCCGCACAGTGTCAATTTCTTGGCCTTATTTCGCCGCCTGCAGAGCTCAAATGCATACCGAACGCAGCGTTCTACACCCATTCGGGTGTTGATTGATTCCTGGATAGCCACCTCATGGGGCGTGCCCCGCTTCAGGCATCCCCCTGCTCCGGCATACAGGCCTTCTGTATTCTCACGAACTACTACAAAATCAATGTCCTCAGGCCTCTTATCCTTCAAGGGGATCTCCACACCGGGATACAGCTTTACAGGGCGCAGATTAACGTACTGATCCAGCTCGAAGCGAAGCCTCAAGAGAATTTCTTTCTCCAGCACACCAGGCGGTACCTCTGGATGACCAATTGCACCAAGATAGATTGCATGACACGCCTTTATTGATTCAAATACCTCATTTGGAAGAGCTTCTCCTGTCTTCTTGTACTGTTCGCCACCCAGATTATACATATGAAAAGAGAGCTGAAAGTCGTATTTGCCCGAGACTGCATCAAGAACCTTCAGCCCCTCGGCGATCACCTCTGGGCCTGTGCCATCGCCCGGAATCACTGCTATATTGTATTGCTTCTGTGCCATATAGTCCCTTAATAATTGATGGTATCGTAAAAAGTCTCAATTACCTGTCATTTCGAGCGAAGCGAGAAATCTTTGTTGTGCAACATGCTAAAAATACAAGATTTCTCCCTGCGGTCGAAATGACACATTTACCGAAATCGACTTTTTACGATACCATCAGTAATTACTGCTTTCGTAATA
>JAIWEZ010000095.1:0-8157 GCA_048631945.1 Gammaproteobacteria bacterium
CGGGGCATTTGATATAAATTTTACGGTCTTCATAATTGCATCGGCAATTTCAAGAGCAGCACGTTTTTTTCTGGTGGCATGGCTTATCTATCTTTTCGGCCCCAAGATTAAAACCTTTATAGACAAGTATTTCAATATACTTGCCATTACATTTGTGGTCTTACTTGTAGCCGGCTTTGCAATAATAAAGATCTTCTTTTGATGGTCTCGTAGAAGGAGCAATAAGCAATCGTGACATCAAAGAAACTAACCAATGTTCTCAAAATAATAACGGATAGTCTTGTGCGGGAACAAATTCCGTACTCATTGATCGGGGCTCTGGCATTGGGCTTGTATGGACTTCCAAGGTTTACTGCAGATATTGACCTCTTAACCCAAGGTCTGTTTTGGCCTCAAATATCATCAATCATGAAAAAACTGGGCTACACCTGCTATCAGAAGACCGTGTCTTTTGCCCAGTTTGATTCTGAAATGGGAGTTCTTGGAAAAATTGACTTTATGTTTGTGGACACACCGGCAGGTGAAGATATATTGAAAAGGAGTATTCCTGCAGGTGATGAATTGATCGGAACTTACCGTGTATTACAGCCAACCGACTACATAGTTTTAAAATTGATGGCCATTGCAAATAATCCCGACCGGAGCCAAAAAGACAAAGGCGATATTCTTGCTGTCATGAATTTATACAAAAACCGTTTGATTCCTGAGAATTTCGAGCCTCTGGACATGAACCGTGTCTATCTTTTCGCAGAAAAATTTGGCCAAAAGGAAAAGGCCCAAAGATACTTTGATGAGATATTCGGCGTTTCTGATAAGCTGGGGGATTTTGGATTATGATAAAGAATCAACGGTCTATAAAGGAAGAAAGAAAAATGATCATTGAAATGATTGACGCTTCATGGGAACTGGCCCAACGGCTGGGTGAGCATCCGGTTAAAACCGGATGTAATTGCATCTCTTGTGTAAACAAGAGGAAACGCATTTTAAAAAAACAGAAAATGAAATGGAAGTTTAATCTATAATTCACGGCAAATTGGGCACAAATTCTACCAGGTTGTTTTTGACCAATACTGGTATCCCTGCTTGCCGGCAGGCAAGAAGGATTTGATTCACATGCCACGTTCACTGTTTCTGATATTCAACCACGGAGCAAGACGGCTTAAATTTTTAAGAGTTCTAAAATAATGCTCATTTTGAGCATTGGCTCATTAAAGTGAAAAAGATGGGTTAAGCGAGCAAAACATACTTTTGACATATAAAATTTCCAACTGCGTTTACCCTGGTCAAGAAGATTTTATGAAATATCGGCAGGTTAGGCGGTGGATTTTGGGATTAGCGCATTAGTTGACATTTGTTTGCGCAGATGCTATTGAAAAAACATCTTAAGCTCATCCTGATTTGCCGATAAACTGAAATCCAGATTTTTAAAAAAAGCCCAGCCAAAACTGCCTCAATAGATATTGCTGCTTAAGAAGCATAAGCCTGAAAAACTGCTGCAAGGCTTATCAGATGTTTTAGTATGTGATACCACTATCTCTCCTCTTCAAATTTTAGGGGGTAAGATGAGCACTAAAACCTCTCCAGCAAAGAATTCAGAAGAATCCCAAAGAGATTCTCAGGTTAAAGCCCCTTCAATCACACTACCAAAAGGTGGCGGCGCCATCCGGGGGATCGGCGAGAAATTTGCCGCCAATCCCGTTACGGGCACTGGTTCATTATCTGTTCCAATAGCGACAAGCCCGGGCCGGGCCGGCTTCGGGCCGCAGCTTTCGCTCAACTATGATTCTGGTGCCGGGAATGGTTCCTTCGGTTTTGGTTGGAGTCTGAGCCTACCCGCAATCACACGTAAGACTGACAAAGGGCTTCCGCAGTATCGTGATGCTGAAGAATCCGACGTTTTTTTGCTTTCAGGTGCTGAAGACCTGGTTCCTGTATTCGAAGACGGAACCAGATTTGAAGATGACTCCACAGTTCCGGATTATACTATCCATCGATACCAGCCCCGCATTGAGGGGTTGTTCGCGCGTATCGAGCGTTGGACGCGTCAGAGCGACGGCGATGTCCACTGGCGCTCCATTTCCAAGGACAACATTCTCACGCTCTACGGTAAAGATGCCGATTCGCGCATCGCCGATCCCGAAGATTCCGGGCGTATATTTAGTTGGCTAATCTGTGAAACCCGCGATGACAAGGGTAACGCTGTTCTTTACGAGTACAAACCGGAGGACGGCGCCGGTATCAATCTTACCAGCCCCCATGAACGTAACCGGGGAGGCGGCGATGACCCTCTGCGTACCGCCAATCGCTATCTCAAGCATATCCGCTACGGCAATCGAATATCCCTGCTGAACAATGACGGGCAACGCCCGCGCTCCCTGACCGAGGTGCAGGTCCAGAACGCTGGCTGGATGTTCGAGGTGGTCTTAGATTACGGCGAGCACGATGCTAATGTGCCGAAACCGGATGATCCTGACCAGTGGGACTTCCGTGACGATCCATTCTCAACCTATCGTGCTGGTTTCGAGGTGCGCACAACCCGACTCTGTCAGCGAGTGCTGATGTTCCATCACTTTCCCGACGAGGATGATATCGGCAACGATTGTTTGGTACGTTCCACCGATTTTACCTATTCTCACGAGCAAGACCCGGCCAATGTTCGCAATCCTGTTTACACTTTTTTACGTGCCGTTACCCAAATCGGCTACAAGCGCGAAGGAGACGGCTACCTGAAAGGCAACCTTCCGCCGGTCGAGTTCGAGTACACCCAACCCGTCGTACAGGACACGGTGGAAGAGGTGGACCCGGAAAGCTTGGAAAACTTGCCCATGGGGGTGGATGGTTCCTCCTATCAATGGACAGACTTGCATGGCGAAGGCATCCCCGGCATCCTCACCGAACAGGCCGATACCTGGTTCTACAAGCGCAATCTCAGCCCGATTGGCAAACATCCCGTTGAGTTTGCACCACTCGAACATGTGGCTGCCAAGCCGAATCTGGCATTGGCCACAGGGGCGCAGTTCATGGATCTGGCTGGCGACGGCCAGCCTGATTTGGTGGTTCTCGACGACCCCACGCCTGGCCTGTACGAACACGATGGCGAAGAAGGCTGGCAGCCCTTCCGCCCCTTCACGTCCCGCCTCAACCGTGACACCCGGGACCCCAACCTGAAGTTCGTGGACCTGGACGGTGACGGTCATGCCGATGTATTTATCTCTGAGGACGATGCCTTTATCTGGCATCGGTCGCTTGCCGAGGAGGGCTTTGGCCCGGCTCACCGGGTTGCCAAAGCTCTGAACGAGGAAAAAGGTCCGCGTCTAGTCTTTGCCGATGGCACCCAATCAATCTATCTCGCCGATCTCAGTGGCGACGGTCTAACCGATCTGGTGCGTATTCGCAACGGCGAGGTCTGCTATTGGCCCAACCTGGGTTACGGTAACTTTGGCGCCAAGATCACCATGGATCACGCGCCATACTTCGACCACCCGGACCAGTTCGACCACAAGCGCATCCGCTTGGCCGACATCGACGGCACCGGCACCACCGATATCATTTATCTACATCGTGACGGCGTACGCCTCTACTTCAACCAGTCCGGCAATGGTTGGAGCAAGCCTCAGGTTCTAAATGTTTTTCCGCGTGTGGACGACCTGGTCAGTATAGCGCCCACTGATCTGCTTGGCAATGGTACAGCCTGCCTCGTTTGGTCATCGCCACTGCCCGGCGACTCTGGGCAGCCCATGCGCTACGTCAACCTGATGGGTGGACAGAAACCGCACCTGCTCGTCAAGACCGTCAACAACCTGGGTGCGGAAACCCGCGTCCATTACGCGTCATCAACCAAGTTCTATTTACAGGACAAACGCGACCGTAATCCCTGGATCACCCGGCTGCCGTTCCCAGTGCACGTTGTCGAACGGGTGGAGACCCGCGACCAGATCAGTAAAAATCTCTTCATCACCCGCTACGCCTACCACCACGGCTATTTTGATGGTGTCGAGCGCGAATTCCGCGGCTTCGGCATGGTGGAGCAGTGGGATACGGAAGAATACGCAACGCTGAGTGCTACAGGCGAATTAGAGGATTCCACGGCAGCCACCAATATCGACCCTGCTTCCCATGTGCCGCCGGTATTGACCAAGACCTGGTTTCATACCGGTGCTTATGTGCTTGGCGACAAGATCAGCCTGCAATATCTGCACGAATATTACGGGGCGCCGAACCGGGATGATGTGGATTATGAAGCAAGCCTGCTGGATTTCGAAAAAACGCTGCTTGCCGATACCATCCTGCCCGACAATCTCAGCGCCGAAGAGGCCCGCGAAGCCTGCCGGGCGCTCAAGGGATCGGTGCTGCGCCGGGAGATCTATGGCCTGGACGACTCCGACCAGAGCTCGCGTCCCTATAGCGTAGCTGAAAGCAACTTCACCGTGCAGTGTCTGCAACCAGAGAACGAAAACCGCAATGGTGTTTTCTTCACCCATCCACGCGAGGTGGTTACTTACAACTACGAGCGCAATCCCGATGACCCGAGAAGAGGCCATCAACTGATCCTGGAAGTTGATTCGTTCGGCAATGTCCTCAAGTCCGCAGCCATAGGTTATGGCAGAAATCCGGCCAATGTCGTCTTGAGCGAACAGCGTGACCGGGACAAGCAAACAACCCCCCACATCATCTATACCGAGAACGGTGTCACCAATGCGATTGACGATTCCATTACAAATCCTGATGGTTCTGTAAAATATCCCGACGACTACCGCACCCCGCTGCCCAGCGAGACGCGAACTTATGAACTCACCGGCTATACGCTCTCCGGCGAGAACAATCGCTATGGGCAGGGTGACTTCATAACGCAAGCGGAGGACGCCCTTGTTCTCGATTTCGACAGCGAGATCCTCTATCACCAGGAACCCACCGCAGGAAAACAGAGGCGACTGATTGAACACGTGCGCACCTTCTACAGGGCAGATGACTTATCCGGCTCCCTGGCCCTGGCTGAACTCGAATCTCTGGCCTTACCCCATGAAAGTCTCAAGCTGGCCCTGACACCGGAACTGGTCTCGCAGATTTACCAGCGAGATCATGACGGAGAGGAAGAGAACCTGCTTGTTGATCCAGACAGAGTCCTTGGCGATATAGGCGGCTACGTCCACAGCGAAGGGGACAGCAACTGGTGGATTCGCTCAGGCAAGGTTTATTACTCACCGGATGCAGCACACGATTCGGTTGCCGAGCTGGCTTATGCTGAAGTGCATTTTTTTCTCCCTCATCGCTTTGAAGATCCCTTTGGCAACAGTACCGTCATAACCTATGACACTGCGGCCGATGGCCGGGAATACAACCTGCTGGTTACCTCCATCACCGATCCGCTCGAGAATCAAACCAGGGCGGAGCATGACTATCGCGTTCTGCAGCCCAGGCTGATGATCGACCCCAACCACAACCATTCCGAAGTGATCTTTGACACGCTTGGCATGGTGGCCGGCGCCGCGGTCAAGGGCAAGGTGGATGAAGAGGGCCGATCTGAAAGCGGGGATTCACTGGATGGGTTTGTCAGCGATCTGACCAGCGAGCAGTTGCGATCTTTTGTGGATACACCCAGAGCGGAAGCCCCTGACCTCCTGGGTAACGCAACGACACGTATCGTTTACGATCTTGATAACTACGTCAACACAGGTCAACCCGTATATGCCGCCACTATTGCACGCGAAAACCATGTCAATGATACCGGCAACCCGCAGTCCCGTCCCCAGGTCAGTTTCAGTTATTCCGATGGATTCGGGCGCGAGATTCAGAAAAAAATCCAGGCCGAACCGGGGCCGCTTGATCTCAACGATCCCGACTCGCCCCATGCAGACCCGCGCTGGGTCGGTTCGGGCTGGACCATTTTCAACAACAAGGGCAAACCGGTCAGGCAATACGAACCGTTTTTCAGCCCTGCCCACGGTTTTGAGTTCGCCAGAATCGAAGGCGTCAGCCCCATCCTGTTTTACGATCCGGTCGGGCGGGTGGTCGCAACCCTGCATCCCAACCATACCTGGGAAAAAGTCGTGTTTGACCCGTGGCGGCAGGAAACCTGGGATGTCAGCGATACTATTCTGGTAGACGACCCCGATTTAGACGACCCCGGGAACGACGAAGACGTTGGCGGTTTTTTCCGCCGCCTGCCGGAAGCCGACTACCTGCCAACCTGGTATGATCTCCGGACCGATCCGGCAAAAGCCCTGGAAGAATGGCCGGATTCGGATGAGCATGGTCGACCGCTCCCTGATAATGAGAAACGCAGAGCTTCCGAGGAAAAAGCAGCCGAAAAATCGTCTGTCCATGCGGACACACCCACAACAGTGCACTTAGACACCCTGGGCCGACCATTCCTGACTGTCGCGCTCAACAAATTCGAGCGTAAGAACCGTGATGACGGCACAAGCGAAATAATCGAGGAGCCGCCATACCATACCCGTGTCGAGCTGGACATCGAAGGCAACCAGCGCGAGGTCATCGACGCCAAAGACCGCATCGTGATGCGCTACGACTACGACATGCTCGGCACCCGCATCCACCAGATCAGTATGGAGGCGGGTGAGCGCTGGATGCTGAACGATGTGACCGGCAAGCCGATTCGGGCCTGGGACAGCCGGAGGCACAATTTCAGAACAGAATACGATGCACTGCGCCGCCCTGTTCGCGCCTTCGTGCAGGGCGCTGTCCCGGACGAACCGCCGGATGGAATCCTCTACCAGCGAACCGAGTATGGCGAAGGCCAGTCTGGCGACATTGCGCTAAACCTGCGCACCCGCGTCTATCGCCTATACGACGGGGCCGGCGTGGTCACCAGCATGGGAACCAATCCGGAAACAGACCGGCAGGAGGCCTATGACTTCAAGGGCAACCTGCTGCGCAGCAGTCGGCAACTGACAGCAGACTACAAAACGCCGCCCGACTGGTCCGCTGATCCCGAGCTGGAGGAGGAGATATTTACCTCCAGCACTGTGTTTGATGCCCTTAACCGTCCGGTGGCGCTAACCTCACCGGACAACAGCGTAACGAGACCCGGCTATAACGAGGCCAACCTGCTGGAAGGTATCGAAGCCAACCTGCACGGTTCCGACACCGTCACCACCTTTATCAAAAACATCGACTACGACGCCAAAGGGCAACGAACACTGATCGAATACGGCAGCGGTGCCGCCCCGGATAGCCAGGGCGTAACCACCACCTACACCTACGACCCGCTGACCTTTCGCCTGATTCACCTGCTCACCCGGCGTGACGCTGAAACCTTTCCCGGAGATTGTCCGGAGCCACGTTCAAACGAATGGCCGGGGTGCCAGATACAGAACCTGCATTACACCTACGATCCAGCAGGCAACATCACCCATATCCGGGATGCTGCTCAGCAGACCATCTTTTTCAATAACCGACGGGTAGAGCCGAGCGCAGAGTATACCTACGACGCCATCTACCGCCTGATCGAGGCAACGGGCCGGGAGCATTTGGGACAGAATGGCGGCGGTACCCTGCCGCCCACACCCACCAGCGACACTGATGCACCCCGAATCGGCCTGTTGCACCCCCATGACCGCAACGCGATGGGGAACTATGTGCAACGTTATGTATACGATGAGGTGGGCAATTTCCTGGAGATGAACCATTGCGGTACGAATCCCGTCCACCCGACCCAGCCCTGCTGGACGCGCACCTATGACTACGACGAAACAAGCTTGATTGAGGATGGTAGAGATGGAAGCCCGCGCAAAGTCAGCAACCGTCTCAGCAGCACCACTGTTCGTGGAGACACAGTAAGCTATGGTTACGATGGGAATGCCGGTCTGCACGGCAACATGACAGCCATGCCGCATCTGCCCCTGATGGCATGGGACTTCAAGGATCAGCTCCAGGCCAGCGCCAGGCAGGTGATCAACAACGGCGGCACACCGGAGACGACCTATTATGTCTATGATGCCGCCGGGCAGCGAGTGAGAAAGGTCACCGAACTACAAACCTCTGCCGGGGGAACTGCGAGGAAAAAGAACGAACGCATTTATCTCGGCGGGTTTGAGATTTACAGGAAATATAACGGCAATGAAGAAGATCCAGACCTGGAGCGGGAAACCTTGCATGTCATGGATGACAAGCAGCGGATTGCGCTGGTGGAGAGCA
>JAIWEZ010000096.1:0-890 GCA_048631945.1 Gammaproteobacteria bacterium
TTCCCTAACCTTCATTGGACGGGACATCGCATTTACTTCCAGCCAGTAGTGCAACCGTGTCCACCTCGTACCCATGGAGCTGAGCCGAGTCCTTGGCTATCTCCTGTGCCGGTAACGATACAAATTCCAAAAGCACCATCTCCGATTATCGATACAGTGTATTGATCAATTCCTTTCCCAAAGGCCGGGGCCATGATCATGGCATTTACTTCCAGCCAGTCGTGGGACATCTTGATCACTTTGTTGTTCATGGCTCAATTGGCCCTTTTACGGCCCATTACACTGTTACCATGAGGTTCTCTTAAAGCCAGTTTGCCCCTTTTACCCCTTTACGGCCCCATTGCACAGGCCAATCCCGAACTCGTTAAATTGAATCCTCATGGCCTTATTGCCCCTTTTGCCCCTTTGGTGCCCAATAAATCCTCCTGCCTTAAGGCCTTTGAGCCCTTTGTCTCGGTATTTTAATATAAGCGCCATTAGAACCCTTTGAGGCCCGATTCTTGGCCCTTCGTTCATCGCCCCCTCCCGGTTCGTGGCGGGTTTGGCGGGTTCATGGCGGGTTTGATGTCCCATATGTCCCATAAATGTCCCCTTTTTGATGGGTTCATCATGCTGTGTCCTTTTGTCCTGTTTGTCCAGTTCCGGAACCCGTCGCGCCTTTTCCTTGAGGCATTTGAGGCATAATTGAGGCATAACGCCATGAATTCGTCTTGGGTCAATTGGGTCATTTCCGGGGCATTCGACCTCTCAAAACATAGTAAGCACCCCGCTTTGCACCACGGCGCGAGGCTACAGCTTTCCGAACCAATTCATCCAGGTCGCGCGAGGCTGTTTGGCGGCTGACATCCGTCAGATTCTGGTACTCCGCACTCGTAATACGGCCATTTGTT
>JAIWEZ010000096.1:900-8135 GCA_048631945.1 Gammaproteobacteria bacterium
CAGAGCGTGGTCACAAACTGACCGGCGCGTTCCTCGAAATCCGGCGGCGGGAGACCGGCCTCGCCGCAGCGTTCAATCATATCCAACGTCCCGCTGCCTGCCTTCTCGATGTAGCGAACAAGGTAGAGGGGCTCGGCGATCAGTGGATTGCGGGGAATCGACGCGTGAGGCTCCCGCAGACGTTCCGGCGTGAGGGAAGGCGGAAGCTCACCAGGATTCCAGACTTCGAACCGGTCGGCGAAGAGCATGACTTGTACGCTGGCGTTGCTGTTGTAATCCCGATGTGCCACGGCGTTGACGATGGCCTCGGTCACGGCCTCCCTGGGCAGTTCGTATTCCGATGGCGCCTGAACGCTGTATTCGCGGGTCCCGATGCGCCGATTGATCTTGGAGAGGACAAAATCAACCGCTTGATCCACCAATTCGAAGACGGTTCCCTTGTATATTTGATACGCAGGGATGGGCTTGCGAACCGCGGTACCGTGAAAGTGCATACACTTAATCTCGGATGCAGGAAGAAAGCGCTGCGGTTCTTTGCCGAACAAAAGGACGGCCGCATGCGTGGGGTTACCCTTGTCCAGCAAATTGAGGTGGCCCAGTGCCTTTTGCCGGGCGATCACTGGCGGGCAGGTCTTCAAAAAGAAAAACATCAAAGAAGCGCCGGAGCAAGGGATCATTGTGCACGAAGTCCTTAATGGCGCGTCGCTCGGCTTCAAACTCCTTCTGAACGCTACTGATGAAAAGGCGATAATGATTGGCAACCGGTTTCTTCATTCTCGATCCCTTTTTCCGTAAGGCCGCTGATCCTCCCTTACCTTCATTGGACGGGACATCGCATTTACTTCCAGCCAGTAGTGGGCGACCTTGGTCACCTCGTGCCACGGAAAGCGGGCCGGGTCTTTGATTGGCTCCTGCATCATCGGCTCTGTGGCGCCCGCCTGTGCCGCGGCTTCGGTGGGCCGCCAATCCTTTCACCTCTATCAGTCGAAGTTCACCGGACTCGAGGTCGAGGCTGGTTACGTCGTAGCCAGGGTTTTCCTCTATTTTTTCCTGGCGTGTTTCTTCAAGAAAAGGCTGAAGAACATTATCATTTAACCATGACGTTGCTTCAGGGACAGTAGCGACCGTCGGCAATGTTTTGGGAAGGTCTGTTAGAGCTTTCTTGTCTTGGTACGTCTTTTACGATCTTGTTTAGACCTGCGACGTGAAGGCCCCCTTTTTTTTGTAGTGGGTGTCCAGCCCTCGCCTTCTGTCTCCGCAAAATCGGTTTCATTCATGTCAAGGTGCGTTGCCATATTCATCTTGTTTTCAAACTCAAGGGAGCCTATCGTGGCTGCCCCGTGTTCGGCAGCAAAATCAGCAACTTCCCTGTCGGAAGTCACTACAACGGCCCGCTCGCGTTCACGGGTAACCATGTTTTTGATAACGCTGTCGGCCAGCTCTCCGGGGCGTGAAAAGACAACAGAGATCCCCTTCCATCTGGTTCTTCGTTCCATGTGAATGTCGGCATACGCCCCATCAAAGACCACAGTAATGGTATGATGTTTGGCCCTTTTGTAAGAAAGTAGACGTTCGAGCAGAGCCTCTCGGCCTTCTTCCAGGCTACGGCGTTCAATGACGCTTAAGGCCGGAGACTGGCGAATCAGATTATAGCCATCTATTAGGATGTGAAGGGACATCTATGATTTTGGATTGCGGATTTTGGATTGCGGATTGAACATCAACATTCGCGTAACCCTATTAACAAACAGGTAATGCAGCCAGTTCTTACGAGGCTTTTAGGCGGGCAATTAGCCGCTCTAAGTCCTCATTACCGTAAAACTCGATTTCAAGCTTTCCACGTTTTCCACGCCGGATGATTCGTACCCTGGTGCCGAGATGCCGGGTCAGGTCATCAGCCAGGCTTTCCATATAGATATCCTCCGACGTCCGCGGCTTTGCACGCGAAGTCTTGGGCGTGCGGTTTTTGAGTTTCTTGACTAGGGCCTCAGCAGCCCTGACGGAAAGATTCTCAAAAACTATCCGGCGCCAGGCCTCTTTTTGCTGGGCAGGGGTTTCAGCCCCTAAAAGCGCCCTTGCGTGGCCCATGCTTACTGTGTTGTTGACGATGTCTTTCTGGATCGGTTCGGGCAGATTCCGAAGCCGCAAAAAATTGGCCACAGTAGAGCGATCCTGACCCACGCGCTTGGCCACCTCCTCCTGGGTAAGACCAAACTCTTTGATCAGGCGATAATACCCCTCGGCCTTCTCCAAAGGATTCAGGTCTTGCCGTTGGATATTTTCAACCAAGGCCATCTCTACCATCTCGGCCCCAGTGACGTCCTTGACAACCACCGGAACCTGTTTGAGTTTGGCCGCACGGGCAGCTCTCCAGCGGCGCTCTCCAACGATCAATTCATAGCCCGTGGGAGCTGTGCGCACAACAAGTGGCTGTATAATCCCTTTCTCCTTGATAGAGTCTGATAAGGCCCTTAGCTCCTGCTCGGAGAAACGACGCCTCGGCTGATACGGATTGGGCCGAATCGAGCCAATATCACAATAAAAAAAGGACCTTGGTTCTAAGTCCGATATTTCCACGTCAGGTATGAGGGCGTCGAGACCCCGACCCAATACCTGTTTCTTAGGCATGCCGTGTCCTCCCACCATTCATGATTTCTTTGGCCAGGGCCAGATAGCTTTGCGCTCCCTTGGATGCGATATCGTAAATAAGAATGGGCTTCCCAAAACTGGGGGCTTCTCCCAGTCTCACGTTTCTCGGAATGCGTGTCTCGAAAACCAGATCCTTAAAGTATTTCTCGGCCTCCTCGGCAACCTGATACGAAAGGTTGTTTCGCCTATCGAACATGGTCAGTAGCACCCCTTCAATTACGAGCCCGGGATTCAGGTGCCTCTTGATGCGCCTGAAGGTTTGAAGAAGCTGGCTTAGACCTTCCAAGGCATAAAATTCGCACTGTAGGGGAATCAACAAAGTGTGGGCTGCTGTCAGGGCGTTTACAGTAATAAGACTTAGGGAAGGGGGACAATCAAGCAGCATGTAAACGTATTCATCAGCAAGGGGCCTAAGAAGGTCCTGGAGGAACTGTTCCCGATTTGGCTGTGACATCAACTCCACCTCAGCCCCAATCAGGTCAATAGATGCAGGAATGACTTTTAGATGAGCAAGCTCCGTATCAACCACAAGGTCTTCAACGGCGTCCTTTTGAATCAAGCCATGATAGAGGTTCTTGGAAACCATGGCTTTGTTAATACCAACGCCGGTAGTGGCGTTTCCCTGGGGATCGCAGTCAACGAGCAGGGTCTTGCGTTCGGCCACAGCAAGGGCCGCACCAAGATTCACAGCAGTAGTGGTTTTGCCGACGCCCCCCTTTTGATTAGCTATGCAAATAATGTGACTCACGGAAAAATTTTCTACCATAAAATCGGCCTTTTTCAAAGTTATAACCACTGGGCCAACAAAAAGATGTAGTCTATGTTTTCCTTGATTTATTCACTGTCTACGATTAAATTGTGAAATAAAGTGTACTTAGGGGCTTTATCCCAATTACTCCATCTGAATGGCATAAATCAGGCGCCACACAAAAATCTATAATTTTTAAGTGTTACAGGAATTCCGAGACTCAATAATACCATGCGCCTTACAAGAATAGCCATAGCCGCACTTCTCATAATAACCATTTGCATGAAAAGTGGCTCTGAAGCCTGGCCATTTCCCTCATCTCATATTTACTTGACGCCCAAGGAGGAAAAGGAGCTGGGCAAGAAACTAATGCTCTATGTCAGGACGCATCTTGTACTCATTGAAGATCCGCTTATCATAAACTATGTCAACAGGATAGGCCAGCACATTGTGGCACAGCTCCCGTCCCCACCCTTTGATTTTCATTTCTACGTCGTCAAGGAAGATGTTTACAATGCTTTTGCCGCGCCTGCAGGCCACGTATTCGTCAACAGCGGACTCCTTGCTGCCATGGAGAGTGAAGAAGAACTGGCCGGTATTCTCGGCCACGAGATTGCCCATGTGTTATGCCGCCACATCTCCGAACAGATAGAGCGGTCCAAAAAAATCGGCCTTGCCACACTGGCCGGTGTTCTGGCCGGAATTTTTTTGGGCGGAAGCGGCATGGCCGCGGGCGCTATTACAACGAGCTCCATTGCAGCCGGCCAGTCCCTTACCCTCAAGTACAGCCGCGAGAACGAGGAGGAAGCCGATCAGGTCGGACTCAAATACCTGACCAAGGCCGGATACGGCGGTGAAGGGCTCCTGAAGGTATTACAAAAGATACGCGCCAAACGATGGTTCGGCCCTGAACATATCCCGTCTTATGTAACCACCCACCCGGCCATTGAAGCCAGGATGGCTTACCTTGACACCTGGATAGAGACTCACCCGGGAGCGGCCCAATCGGTTCGCCCTGTAGATCCTGCAGAGTTCGGCAAAGTCCGCGCCAAGTTGATCGCCATTTACGGCGATGCTGAGGAAGCGCACAGCATATTTGATTCCCAACTCCGAAAAGACCCTGAAGACGCCTTGGCATATTATGGCAAAGGGCTTGTCCTCAACCGAGACGGTAAGAGGCAAGAGGCAGTGAAAAACCTAAAAAGGGCTCTGCAATTGCGCCCTCTAGATTCGGAGATTGTCCGGGATCTTGGCAAGACCTATTTTCACATGGGCGACTATGCCAGCGCCTTGAAGGTCCTGAAGGGGGTCCTTGCCTTCAGTCCAAAAGACCCGGAGGGATGGTTTCTCTTGGGGCGAGCTCAAACGGAAATGGGGGATCTGCAAGGTGCCCTGAACAGCTTCAAGATCCTTGTGAAGACTGCACCCTATTACTTACCCGGCACCTATTATTTAGGGGAAACCTACGGAAAGCTCGGCAACCTGGGAGAGGCCCACTACCACCTCGGAATCTACTATAAGGAAAGAGGACGATTCAAGAATGCGAAGTTCCACCTGAATCGTGCCCTCAATTTGCTGGCCAAAGATACTGAAAGGCGACTGACCATTGAGAAGGCCCTCAAAGAGCTTTCGGAGGTTCAAGAACACGATCGTAACGAGAAAAGTGCATGGTATAGGTCGCGCGTCCCTGGGTGGCAGAACGGAGGGCTGTTGAATAGCCAAACATTTTAGAGAGAGGTATTGTTGCGTCTACGATCTGTATCTCCCCCCTTGGTTCTAGGTGCTCAATTTTGCCCCCCCGTGCATTAATATCGCCGATCGCGTCCCCCATGAAGGCTTCAGGGACCAGGATTTCCACAGCCATGATTGGTTCCAAAAGAAGCGGCTTTGCCTTTTGAAGCCCCTCCTTGCAAGCCATGGAGGCAGCGACCTTGAAAGCCAACTGGCTGGAAGAAGATTCTTTGTAGGTGCCGCCAACCAGGGCAACCGCCACATCCACAACAGGATATCCCAGGAGCACGCCACTTCCTAACGATTCCATTATACCCTGTTCAATAGCCGGAACGAATTCCGCCGGCAACGATTCGTCAGGTAGGCTGTTTACAAACGAATTTCCCTTTCCACGCTCTCTGGGTGACAGCTCAAGCAAGACTTCGGCAAAGTGACGTATCCCTCCAATTTCTTTTTCAAATACGACAGCTGCTTGAGCTGCCAACTCCACGGTCTCCTTACAGACAACATGGGGCTTGCCCACATTGACTTGTGTGTTGAACTCACGCTTTAGACGACCCACCAGGATCTCAAGATGAAGCTCTCCCATACCAGAGATGACAATCTGCCCGGTGTCCTCATCATACTTGACCCGAAATGTGGGGTCTTCAGCCTCCAACTTGCTAAGTGCCTGCTCGATTTTTTCCTGATCGGCATGCGTCCTGGGCTCCACAGCCACAGAGATCACAGGCTCGTAAGCATCGATCGGTTCCAGTACAATAGGATTTGACGGATCGCAAAGGGTGTCGCCAGTAGCCGATTTCTTCAGGCCCACAACCCCCACTATGTTTCCAACACGCGCCTCACTAATCCGCTCACGCTTGTTGGCGTGCATTGCAAGAATTCTCGCCACTTTTTCCTTTGTTTGTTTAGTAGGATTGAAAATTTCGTCGCCTGTGTTTAGCCGGCCCGAATAGACCCGCACATAGTTTAGTCTCCGGCCCTGGTCCATCATAACCTTAAACACTAAAGCGGATAGAGGTGACCGATCCGAAGGGTCGGCCTTCTTCACTTGCCCTGTGTCGGGGTCTATCCCCTCCACGGGCGGCACGTCCAGAGGACTCGGGAGAAAGTCAACAATACCATCAAGAAGCGGCTGTATACCCCTGTTCTTGAGAGCAGCGCCACAAAAAACAGGAACAAGCTTGAGGGAAGTGGTGGCCTTTCGGATGCTGGGAATAAGCATCTCAGACGTCAGAGGGGTTTCAGCAAGATAGGCTTCCATGATTTGATCGTCAATCTCCGCTATTGATTCAACAAGATTTTCCCGGTGCTCGATGGCCGTTTCCATTAATCCTTCTGGAATGTTTGTGACCCTGAAAGTAGCCCCCAGGGTCTCCTCATCCCAGATGAGTTGTTTCATAGCCAGCAGATCAATTACCCCTTGAAAGGATTCCTCAATCCCCACTGGTATCTGCATGACAAGAGTGTTGGCGCCCAGACGATCACGCAGCATCTGAACGGCTCTAAAGAAATCGGCACCAGCACGATCCAGCTTATTAACAAAGGCAATCTTGGGCACATGGTATTTGTTCGCCTGATGCCAGACCGTCTCTGACTGGGGTTGCACACCCCCAACAGCACAGAATACGCCAATTGCTCCATCTAAAACTCGAAGAGACCGCTCCACCTCAATGGTAAAATCGACATGCCCCGGTGTGTCAATGATGTGGATTTCAGCACCTTTCCAGTGGCTAGTTGTCACTGCCGAGGTGATGGTGATTCCGCGTTCTTGTTCATCCGGCATCCAGTCCATGACGGCCTCACCATTGTGGACCTCGCCCATCTTGTAGGATCGACCCGTATAGTAGAGAATACGCTCTGTGATGGTGGTCTTACCTGCGTCAATATGGGCAATGATGCCGATGTTTCGAATCTTGCTTGTGGGGAACGCCTTTTTCATTATAACCTGGGTTGAGCGGTTCAACGTTCACGGTTCCCGGTTGAAGAACCCTAACTGGCTGTTAGCAAAAGGATGACGCGTCAATAGGGACGAATGTTATGTTTCACCCAATGGGTGAAAGAGGCTAATCTGAGCATTGTGTTATAAAGTTAAGGATATCACTAG
>JAIWEZ010000097.1:0-8098 GCA_048631945.1 Gammaproteobacteria bacterium
TTTCCTTGACCTTGTGGATCCCGCTGTGGCGGGACTGAATTGGAAACTTACTCTTGTGCCCATTGAGTTTTTACTATTCATGGATGGGTACTAGATAAGGACTGAAGGGCAAGTATAGGGGCCATAGGGGCTGGTGAAAGGTTGACATATTTGTGTAGGCCGTGCATCAGGGATCGGATTGGGCAGCTTCAGAGATAGTTTTTGAATTTTGAGGGGTTCTATGTTTTAAGATGCGACCCCCTGCCGCCCAGTGGGAGGCTTTTTGTAGTGCCTCCATGACGCCACCAGATCTTTTGGCTTGACAAGCGGTTCAGGCCAAAATAAAAGATATTCGTTATTAGTTGGTAACTATTCTTTCTGAATCGATCCCATCTCTTTGCCAAAAAATCTTTTTTGGGGTAGGGTAACACACCATGGCTGATCCACAGCTTCGTCTCCAAGAAATGCTTGGCAGATTAAAGAAGGAGGGCTTCCGGGTAACCCCCCAGCGACTGGCCGTGCTCAGGACCCTCGCCGTAAGCGAAGACCACCCTAGTGTAGAAACCATCTATGAACGGGTCAAGCCGGACTTCCCCACTACCAGTCTGGCGACTATCTACAAAACCGTGAATCTTCTCAAGGAATTGGGGGAAGTGGTTGAGTTGGACTTCAGCGAAAAAAGCAACCGCTACGACGGCAACAAGCCGTATCCTCATCCGCACCTGATTTGTACCCGGTGCAAGCGTATTGTTGACCCCGATATGGCCACCCTTGCCGACCTTTCCGAGGAGTTGGCAAAAAAGACAGGCTATGAGATTGTGACCCATCGGCTCGATTTCTACGGTATTTGCCCCCGCTGCCAAAGCAATTTATAGGGCATGGGAAGAAGATCTTTAACCAGAACCAAACTATGTTTTTCCTCAGAGAAAGGAGGACCAAGATGGCAAAAAAGGGTAAACTCCTAACCACCAATGCGGGCGCTCCCGTGGTTGACAATCAGAACGTCATGACCGCCGGACCCCGGGGGCCGCAGCTCCTTCAGGACGTCTGGTATCTGGAGAAACTGGGCCACTTCGATCGGGAGGTAATCCCGGAGCGACGGATGCACGCCAAGGGCTCAGGGGCCTACGGTACCTTTACCGTTACCCATGACATCACCAAGTATACCAAAGCCAGGATTTTTTCCAAGGTGGGAAAGAAGACCGAGTACTTCACCCGTTTTTCCACGGTGGCCGGTGAGCGTGGCGCTGCCGACGCCGAGCGAGACATCCGGGGATTTGCAATCAAATTCTATACCGAAGAAGGAAACTGGGATCTGGTAGGCAATAACACGCCCGTATTTTTCCTGCGTGATCCCCTCAAGTTCCCCGACCTGAATCACGCAGTCAAGCGGGACCCCCGCACCAACCTGCGAAGCGCCCGCAACAACTGGGATTTCTGGACCTCGCTGCCGGAGGCGCTGCACCAGGTCACCATCGTCATGAGTGATCGGGGTATTCCCGCCTCCTTCCGCCATATGCACGGGTTCGGTAGCCACACCTTCAGTCTTATCAATAAAAAGAACGAACGGTTCTGGGTCAAGTTTCACTTCAAAACGCAGCAGGGAATCAAAAACCTGACCGATGAAGAGGCCGCCAAAGTCGTCGGCATGTGCCGGGAAAGCAACCAGCGGGATCTATACGAGAGCATCGAGAAGGACGATTTTCCCCGGTGGACCATGTATATCCAGGTGATGCCGGAAAAGGAAGCGGCCACCTGTCCCTACAACCCCTTTGACCTGACCAAGGTCTGGTTCCACAAGGATTACCCCATGATTGAGGTGGGCGTCATGGAACTGAACCGCAACCCTGAAAACTATTTTGCCGAGGTGGAACAATCGGCCTTCAATCCGGCTGCCATTGTTCCCGGTATTGGGTTTTCACCGGACAAGATGTTGCAGGGACGTCTTTTCTCCTACCACGACGCCCAACTCTATCGGCTCGGTGTGAATCACCACCTGATCCCGGTCAATGCCTCCCGCTGCCCATTTCACAGTTATCATCGCGACGGTGCCATGCGGGTTGACGGCAATTATGGCAGCACCCTTGCTTACGAGCCGAACAGTTACGGCGAGTGGCAAGAACAGCCGGATTTTGCCGAACCGCCGCTGAGCTTGGAAGGGGCCGCCGACCACTGGAATCATCGCGAGGACGACGATTACTACTCCCAACCGGGCAAACTGTTCCGCCTCATGAGTGCAAAGCAGCAGAAGGTACTTTTCGGCAACACGGCCCGGGCTCTCGGTGACGCGCCGGAAAAGATTAAGTTGCGCCACATCGGCAACTGCATGAAGGCCGACCCGGCTTACGGCAAGGGGGTGGCAAAGGCACTGAAAATCCCGGTAAGCAAGATACCCAAATAGTCAGTACAGCCAGGGACCATCTTTTATAGTTTCGGATACTATATTTGCGGCTCAAGCCTTGACACGAAGTTTAGCCTGTGGCAAAAGAGGCCTGCCTGAGGTTTTGGGCTGCACATCATTTCGATATAAAATGAATTGAACATTCGAAAAATTTGATATCCTTAAAAGGAGTGCAACAATATGGCAAGAGTATGTGAAATATGCGGGAAAAAACCCATGAGCGGCAATAATGTGAGCCATGCTCACAATCTCACAAAGCGACGCTTTTACCCTAATTTGCAGCAGGTTCGTGCCGTCCGGAATGGCGGTGTCAAGAGAATCAGGGTATGCACACGGTGCATCCGCTCGGGCCTAGTGGAAAAACCGGCCTGAGTACATCTACCCCAAGAAAAAACCCCTAACTTCTACTGTCAAGCGGCAAGGCGACTAACTTTTATGACGTGCCTGATCTTTTTGATCAAGTTGGTCACATTTGCCAGATGGTCGGCGCCTGATACAGAGATAGTGAAATAACAATCCGCCCGCTTGTCTGCCCGGGTGTTGACCTTGGCATCCAGGATATTGGCTGCACCCTGGCTTATAGCCGCAGTAATATTGGCCAAAAGGCCTATCTTGTCGTCACACAGCACATGAATCCTCACTGGGTAAAGCTCATCACTCTCCGGAGCCCATTCCAATTCGATCCGCCGCTCTGAATCCATGTTTAGAGCATTGAGGCAACTGGTGCGGTGAACCGTTATCCCTTGACCTCTGGTGATATATCCAACCACAAGATCACCCGGCAAGGGAGAGCAGCAATTGGCAAAGCGAACCAGTATGTCGTCGACGCCTCTTACCAATATGCCTGACTTTGCTTTTTTTCCCTTAATACGCTGTTTCAGCCTGTCGACAATGGTCTCTTTTTCGTCTTTGATCTCAGCTTTCGGGAGCAAGTACCGGGCTACCTGCAGAGGGGTTACCTTGCCGTATCCAACGCTTGCAATCAGGTCGTCAGGGGTTTTGTAGCCAAGATCGTGTACCGCTTTTGCCATCTC
Organism: Gammaproteobacteria bacterium; assembly: GCA_048631945.1. GTDB lineage: Bacteria > Desulfobacterota > Desulfobacteria > Desulfobacterales. The sequence goes on from JAIWEZ010000097.1 coordinate 3,415, forward strand.
ATCTGATTTCAGAAACTTATTCAGGCTTAAATGGTACTTGCGCAGTGCCTTCTCGCACATCTCACGTCCCAGCGCCAGACTCAGTTTCCTTTCCTCCCGCTTGATGTGCTGGCGCAGTTGAGATCGGGCCTTGGCTGTCTTGACAAAGCTCAGCCAATCTTTGCTGGGCTGGTGATTGGACGATGTGATAATTTCGACCCTTTGGCCTGTATTCAGCTCATACTTTAACGGAACCATTCGGCCATCCACCTTGGCCCCAGTACACTGGCGTCCCACCTCAGTATGGATCGCATAGGCAAAATCCACTGGAGTGGACCCTTTGGGGAAGGCCAACACATCGCCCCCTGGTGTGAATACATACACCTCATCAGGAAAAAGTTCGATTCGCACGCTTTCCATGAATTCGTCGGGGTCCTTGAGGTCTTTCTGTTCTTCTACCAGTTTCCTAAGCCACTGAAAGGCAGCCCCCGCCTTTTGATCAAAGCCGATTTTCTCCTTATACTGCCAGTGAGCCGCAATGCCGTCCCTGGCTACACGATCCATCTCCTTCGTGCGAATCTGAATCTCCACCCGCTCCCCCAAAGGTCCGATCACCGTGGTGTGGAGAGACTGGTACATATTGGGCTTGGGGATACCAATGAAATCTTTGAAACGTTTGGGTATAGGCTTCCATATTGAATGGATGATCCCGATGGCCTGGTAGCACTGCGGCACCGCATCTAGAATAATACGAAAGGCGAGGAGGTCATACACCTCCTTAAAATCGACGCCCTGGTTCATCATCTTCTGATAGATGCCATAGAAATGTTTGTGGCGGCCATTGACCTCACAGGAAAGTTCGGCTTCCGCCATCTTTGTCTCTATAATGTTTCTTATTGTGTTGATATGCTCTTTTTGCTCGTACTTTTTCTGTGCCACCTGGTCGACGATCTCGCGATACGGCTGCGGAAAAAGATACATGAACGCTATATCTTCTAGTTCCGTCTTAATCCAGTAGATACCGAGACGACTGGCAAGTGGTGCATAAATATCAAGGGTTTCCTGGGCTATATTGATTTGCTTTTTCTCGTTTTGAAACTGAAGGGTGCGCATGTTGTGCAGCCGATCGCACAGCTTTATCAGGATAACGCGTATATCATCTGCCATGGCAAGAATCATCTTTCGGATATTTTCGGCCTGACGGGCCTCAGAACTCCGAAATGCCAGACCACTCAGCTTGGTCACGCCCTCCACAATGTGGGCCACCGGTTCACCAAACAACCTGGTCAAGTCTTCCATGGTTGCTTTTGTGTCTTCCAGGGCATCGTGCAGAAGGCCCGCTACGACACTAACAGGGTCCAACTTCAAATCGGTCAGTAGTCCGGCGACCTCCAGCGGGTGAGAGAGATAAGGCTCTCCGGAAAGACGCACCTGGCCTTCATGGATTCGTGCCGAGTAAATATATGCCCTTTCCACGAGGTCCAGGTCTGCCTCCGGGTGGTAGGCACTGATGCGGTCCAGGATGTCAGTGATGCGGATCATAAGTCTGGATACTGGATGCTGGCCAACAAAGAGGACCAGCGTTTAATTTTTTTCTAGTGATCATCCAGAAATGGTAGATTTTGTCCCGAGACAAGGCCGCCCCAGAGAAATATGCTTCGCATTTCACAGGGCAGGCACAAAGGTTGCTACCGCAGACGTAGCAGCGCTACGTTGAGGATAGAAACCTGCGGAGAACGCGGTAACGGGGCAAAAGATGCCGTTTCTGGATGATCACTAGTACGCCTTGGCAAAAACCACACGCATAGTGCTCTTGTCCCCGCAAGAGATACACCTTCCGGTCTCTTTTTCGGCGTGGATGGGAATACAGCGAATCGTAACACTCAGGTCTGTCTTGATCTTTTCTTCACACCTCTCGCTTCCACACCAGTGGGCAAAGGCAAATCCTCCATGGATCTCAGGCTTTTCAGGATTCTTGGGCGTGAAAAAACTATAGAAGTCATCCTTTGAATCAATAGGCACACTGTTTTCTTCCCTGTATCGCAACGCACGGTTAAAGAGGTTGGTTTGAATCTCATCCAACATAGTAACAATGGTCTTAATAAATTGGTCCCGTGGGATCGATTCCTTCTCTTTCGGCCCTCTGTCTCTCCGACCCACAAAGACCGAATTTTGGGCAATGTCCCTAGGGCCTATCTCCACACGGATCGGGACACCTTTTTTGATCCAGTCCCATCCTCTGCCTCCAATAGTCTGCCTGTCATCAATTTCAACTTCGATCTTGCGACCATGGTAATCTTGCCCTCTTAGCTCCCTGGCCAGTGCTTGGGTGGAGTCCATGACAGTGTTTCTTTCAGCGGCTTTCTTGATAATAGGCATCAAGGCCACGTGAGAGGATGCAATCATGGGAGGAAGCACCAATCCGTTGTCATCGCCGTGCGTCATGATGATCGCACCGATGAGACGAGTGGAAACCCCCCAGGATGTGGTCCAGGCATACTCCTCTTTTTCCTGAGCAGAATGGTACTTGATCTCAGAGGCCCTTGCAAAATTTTGTCCCAAAAAATGGGAAGTCCCGGCCTGTAATGCCTTGCGATCCTGCATCATGGCCTCGACGGTATACGTATTCACGGCCCCTGGAAATCGCTCAGAGGCCGTCTTTTCGCCCTTGATTACCGGTATCGCAAAGTAGGTTTCTGCTAGCTTAGCGTAAATGTCAAGCATCTGGAGGGTTCTCTCCATAGCCTCATTCGGGCTGCTGTGGGCGGTGTGCCCCTCTTGCCAGAGGAACTCACTGGTTCTTAGAAAAATGCGAGGTCTCTTTTCCCATCTGACTACATTTGCCCACTGATTGATAAGCAGAGGTAAATCCCGGTAGCTGCTGACCCACCTTGAAAACGACTCTCCTATGATAGTCTCGGATGTCGGCCTCACCACCAATGGCTCTTCCAATGGCCCTGCAGGAACAAGACCTCCGTCTTCGGCTTCTTCCAAGCGGTGATGGGTAACCACGGCACACTCTTTGGCAAAACCCTCCACATGTTCTGCTTCTTTTTCAAGAAACCGTTTCGGAATGAACAGGGGAAAATAGGCATTCTTCACCCCTGTCTGCTTGAACATATTATCCAGAACGTCTCTTATGTTCTCCCACAGGGCATAGCCCCACGGCTTGATGACCATACACCCCCGTACAGGTGAGTTTTCAGCCAGATCTGATGCCTTCACCACCTGCTGATACCATTCCGGGTAGTCCTGGCTCCGTGTTGGTGTGATTGCTGTTTTCGCCTTGTTCCCTCTTCCCATCTCAATGCCTCGCTTCATACGCTTCCACTTCCTCAAGAAGAACCTCAACCAGGCTTTGCTCTTTCACTTTCCGCACAACCTTCCCCTTTTTGAAAAGGACCCCATGACCTTTGCCGCCTGCGATTCCAATGTCAGCCTCACGGGCCTCTCCCGGCCCGTTCACCACACACCCCATGATAGCAAGCTGCACAGGCATGGTCTTGGTGAGCAAAGCCGACTCCACGCGCTCGACAATGTCTACCAAGTCGATCTCACACCGGCCGCAAGTGGGACACGAAACGATTTCCGGGCCGCGCTGCCGGATCTTCAATGCCTTTAATATCTCGTAGCCGACCCTGATCTCATCCACAGGATCCCGAGTAAGGGAAACCCGTATGGTGTCACCAATGCCCTCAGCAAGAAGGATACCAATACCCAGTGCGGACTTAACAGTCCCTGAAAAGAGGCTGCCCGCTTCAGTAACACCCACATGGAGCGGGAGGTCTGTCTGAGAAGAAAGCAAGCGGTAGGCTTCCACGGTTCTCAGCACATCCGATGCCTTTATCGAGACCTTTATGTCGTGAAAATCAAACGACCTGAGCAGCTCAACGTTCCGCAAGGCACTCTCCACCATGGCCTGAGAAGTAACTCCCCCGTATTTCTTGAGGAGGTTTTTTTCAAGTGAACCAGCATTTACACCCACGCGGATAGGAATGCCTCGCTCCTTGGCCTCGTTGGCCACGGCCTTCACTTTCCCGGCCGCCCCTATATTGCCCGGATTGATCCGCAGTCCGTCTGCGCCTGCTTTCATCGCTTCCATGGCCAACCGGTAATCGAAATGAATATCGGCGACCAGGGGAATGGAGATCTCTTTTTTTATGGAAGTGATCGCTTCTGCGGCTGCCTGATCAGGCACTGCTACCCGCACAAGCTCGCAGCCCACGGCCTCTAAGCGTTCAATCTGAGCCACCGTGGCGGCCACATCGTGAGTGAAGGTATTAGTCATGGACTGGACGGCTATAGGAGCTCCGCCACCGATTCTGAGCCCACCGATAGATATCTGTCTGGTCTCTTTGCGTCTTGCAACGATAGTCATGGTATTATATCGTCAGACTGTCAACAGCTCTCTAAACTGAGAACCTAAAGGGGTAAATGGTACTGTAAACACAATGTTATAAACTTAAGGACCGTTCCTATAAAGTCCCGCCCCTCTTTAGAAAAGGGGGGAAATTTTGTGCTTAAGGGCTTGCGCAAGAATAACTTGGCAGAATTGGCGCTCAGATTTGGAGTAGCTTTGGCCGATCCGATTGAGCAAAACCACAGGAATAGCCAGCTATTTCGCGGATTTTGCGAATGAGTATCGGTCAAAGATAGCCTGAAGCTGAGATGCCAAAATGTGAAGTTATTTTTGAGCGAGCCCCAA
>JAIWEZ010000098.1:0-2540 GCA_048631945.1 Gammaproteobacteria bacterium
CCGAGAACGTAGACGCAAAGGTGGAAATGATGGATTAATCATATTTAAAATTATGCCATCAGAGAGACAGTAAGTTGTGAAAATGGGGAGATCTATCCAAGGTGAATTCAAAGATTTTAGAGGAGGTTAATCGTTATGACGCAAAACTATTCGGAAAAAACGCAGTTATCCCGACGGCGATTCATGCAACTCATGGCAGGGGCCTCGCTGGTCTCCATGAGCGGAGCTATACCGGCTGTGCAAGCCTGGGCAAAGCCTTTACCGAAACGGACGGTGCCTTTGCCCAAGTTCAAGGTGCGCACAACCAACAAGACCGCCGCTGAGCGCTATAAATGCAAGCCTGACCTTAAACGCTTTGGTAGCGAAGATATGGCCTTTAAGGTCATCTCCGAAGAGTTGGGAACTTCCTCGGCCAAGGCCATGATGGACAACTTGATCCGCAACGTAAAAGACGGGAAAATCGGTCACGGCTGGCCGGTGGAAGACCCCATTGAGGCGCGGATGTTCTTTGCCCTCGACGTTGCTGCCACCACCTGGAACAATTTCATTGGCCCCTATGGTGAAAACCGCGAGAACAGGAAGTTTCTGAGCTGGCTGCCCCAGGGGCTGCCGCCGGACCTGACGGCGTCACCATTGCCCCTGAAAAACACCGCCGACGTGACAAGGAAGATCAAGGTCATGGCCGCCTATGCCGGGGCCGACAAGGCCGGGGTGACAGAAATCGACCGGCGGTGGGTGTTCAACTCGGTCTGCCTTAACGGCTTGGATCCAGGGCCGCCCCAGATAAAGCACATTGTTTTTAAGAAGGTGGACCAGCCCATGGAAACCGAAACGGAGTTCGTGCTGCCCGACAGCGTCCGTTACGCCGTGGTCATAATTAACGTCCAGCCCCGGGCCCTCACCCAGATCGGGCCGTCCTCCATAGCTGCCGTCGCCAGCACCAACCAGGGCTATTCCCAGGGGGGGCTGTCCGCTGTAGCCTTGGCCCAGGCAATCCGTTCCCTGGGTTATGTGGCCATTCCCTGCATGAACAGCACGGCTATGAGTATCCCATTAGCCATTGATGCCGGTCTTGGCGAACTTGGCCGTCTGGGCCAGCTCATTACGCCGGAATGGGGTCCCCATATACGGATCGATAAGGTACTCACCAACCTGCCTCTTAAACCGGATTCTCCCATTACCTTCGGCGTGACGGAATATTGCACTGAGTGCGGTATCTGCGCGGTGGAGTGTCCCTCCGGTGCGATCTGCCCGGACAAGGAACGCTCCTTTGACCCGCCGCCTTCGGCTGGGCGTTGCGGCAATCCCGGGGCACTCAAGTGGTATATGGACGGCAAGAAGTGCTCGCGCTGGTGGCAAGAATCAGGCGCTCCCTGTTCCAACTGCATGAACGTCTGCCCCTACACCTACGCCACGCTCGGGGACGGATTCGACGGGAAGACGCCTGATCCCGCTACCTTTTGGGAGCTTGAAGCCAACGCCTATGGCAGGCGCAGCATCACATACTAGGAGAGGAGACTATGAATACACGAACCTTGATCATATGCGCTGGAATCATTCTGTTGGCCATCGGCGTAGCGGTTGCAGGGGGCCCCATTCCCAAGGTCGTCAATTTCGACGGTGCCGTTGACGGAGGAGGTTCCAAAGACATTCATCCGTCTATCTACACCGGCCCCATAATATTTAGCCATGAAAAACACTTCATGGACTATGGCGCAAAGTGCGGTGACTGTCACCATGACAGCGACGGTGAGCCAATCGTAGGCTATAGCAGTGACAAGACTTTCACTTGTGGCGACTGTCACGATGAGGAAGGGCTAATCCGCGGCCCCATCGCAGAAAACGCCGCCTCGGACGAAGACCTGATCGCTCACCGGGCCAATGTCCTCCACATGCGATGCATTGGATGTCACAGGAACTACAATGCCAAAAAGAAATCTGTGCGGGCCCCGGTATCCTGCCGGATCTGCCATACCAAACGGCCTCAAGACTGGACCATCGAGTAGGCGGAGGTAAGCGAACACGTTTAGAGAAAGGAGTGGACGCAATGGAAAAAGTCAAAATATCGTCGAAACTGGTCATTCTACTTGTCGCTCTGGCAATTGCGGCTGTCCCAACCTTAGTCATTGCTCACGGCTTGGAACTTAGCGACTATCGGGACGATGACCGCCCGGACAAGGCCGGAGCGCTGGTCATTTCCCTGGTGCTCAAGGACACTCCCACTGCCACCAAACAGAGATTACTGGAAAAACAAATCAAAGACACATTTCCGGGTCTGACGGTGCGCTGGGCCTTTTTCGAGATCGGCGGTGAGGCTGAAAGCGCTTTCATAACCGAGGGTGAACAGATATCCCCGAAGATGATGCTCGATCAAATGGAAGAAGAAGGGGTCACCCACGTGGCCATTCTGCCCCTTTCCATCATTCCGGGCGAGACCTACGCCCGTCTGGTCTGGATGGTTGACACGCTGCAGGCCATGCCGACAAAGTTCCGAAAGATCACCCTGGCCCGGCCGTTTTTCGGAGACCCGGAAGAGATCG
>JAIWEZ010000098.1:2550-8080 GCA_048631945.1 Gammaproteobacteria bacterium
ATCGGCCGAACCTGTCAAACGGTCCTGGGTGTTTTGCCCGAACATTCCGGCAAAGGCGAAGCTGTTGTCCTGTTCTTTGAAGAACAAAGCCTTCTTGGAGATTACATTTACCCAGGGATTCAGTATTATTTTTGGCAGTTGGACAAGAGTGTTTTCGTCGGCACGGCCGGTACTGCACCCGGGGTTCAGGATGTGGCCCTGTCTCTTGATGAACGCAAGGCCGACAGGATCTACCTTGTGCCGTTTCTCCCCTACCAGACCCCGGCTCTGGCCTCATGGAAGCAGACCTTGGAAGACGGAGGTCACAACGTGAAGCTGATCGGAGAGCCGGTTGTCGATCAGGAAGCGGTTATCGATGTCATGATCTCTCGCCTCAAAAAGGCTCTGGATGAACTGGGCCTGGCAGAAAGGTGATTTTTGTAAATTCATGCTGAGATACCGTGCCATATTGTGGGTAATCATCGTCCTTTTCGTCGGCGCAATTTTGCCGATCGTTATCCCCGGCATGACGGCGGCTCAACAGGACTTTCTTCTGGATGACAAAGCGGTTTCCGATCCAGTGGAAGAGACAACAGGTCTTCTTGCACAAGCGTCTGCTGAAAAGGCAGATGACAAGCCGACCCCGAAGCAACCGAAGCCCCGTCCCAGAGCTCGCTGGAGTGAGGACTGGTCGACCATAGGGAATCCAGCTCCTCTGGTGGATACCGAGTTCCCACCCTCTGACTACTTCTGGCGCCCAATCAAGTTCATACCGCTGGATGAAAGCGGCGAGAGCTACCTCAGTCTTGGTGGCGAGTCCCGCCTGGCCTACGAAGTGTACGAAGATAAGGATATGGGTATCTCCGACATCGGCCACCAGGATGCGTTGCAGCTCCGGATAGCTTTGCATGCCGACTTGCACCTGACTCGGCAGTGGCGGATTTTCAGTCAGCTCGGTTACGGTAAAATTCTCGATAGCCGTGAAGGTGGAGAAAAGACGGCTGATGAAACCGACATCGATATCTGGGAGTTGTTTATTGACTATCGCTTGCCTGTCCGCGACGATGAACGTGTTGTTTTCCGACTCGGTCGGCAGCTGATTGAAACGGGAAACCTTTTCATCAACGCTGGTGAGGGAAACAATGTTCGACAGGTTTACGATGGTTTACGAGTGGGTTGGATCGCAAACGACTTCACCAAGTTCGGCGCTTTTGCGGTCGAATATGTCGACTTCGCAGATGGCAGTTTTGACATGTCAGGTACCGGCGAGTATTTCTGGGGTTTCCGAACCGGGATGCGCCTTCAGCAACCGGAGCTCGATTTACATTTCCTTTACACGGGTTGGGATCTCAAAGACCGGCAATTTGAACAGGGCGGAGCCGGCAGGCATGATGAACAGCGGCACAGCCTCCTGTTCCAGCTTAATCGGCCGCTGACCGGTACGCGGCAGTGGGGCCTGGATTATTCCCTGGCGTACCAGTTCGGCGAGTACGACGACCGACCCGGAAGCAGCGACATCAGCGCCTTTGCCGGATTCGGGGAGGTTAAATATGCCTTCTTCCAACAGGCCGGCACCCCGATCTTGGGCTTCAAAACCGCTTACTTTTCGGGAGATAGTGACCCGGATGACGACGAGTTGAATACCTTTTACGACCCTGTTTTTGCTACGCCGTTCTTCGGCTATGCTCGGGATATCCAGCCTCATAACCTGATCTTTATTCAGCCGAACGTGGGGTACCGCTTTGGTGATCGGGTTTTGGTTACACTTAGTCACGGATTACATTGGCGGGCGGATACGAGCGATGCCTTTTACGGGAGCCCCAACGGTATCACCGCCCGCGCCGGAGTAAGCGACTCATCCTGGCTTGGTCAGCAGACACAGCTCGCTGTACGTTACTTGGCTACCCCCAATCTTCTTATCACCAGTTACCTGGCCCGTTTCTTTGCCGGCGATATGATACGGGATGCAGGTGGCAGCGATCGCGATTATTTCCACATCGGCATCCACTACCTGTTCTAAATTGCTGCAATCTGCATTCTGCTCATGCAATCTCATTGTAAGATATCTACTCAGTCCCGACGTCGTACAACGCCTTCCGCTTGTTGCGGTATCCGTTTGAAAGCTGTGTCAATTTGAAAATCTCTAGGAGTTACGTATACCTGCTATCCTGCTAAACTTGTGAAAAAGCTAACTTTTTAGGTTGGCATATCAGATCTTCACTGTTGCCGGGCAAAAGCGGAGAATCCTGAGAATGACGCATCCCGATTCCAATGAGAATCTTTCTGACCCATTCCTGAGAATCACCTATACAGCCTACCGGTTGATCCGAATCTGGCCCAGAACTTGACAAGATTTGTGATATGTTATACAAATCTTTAATAAAATCGTCTGGTCGACGAGGGGAGACACCACTGCTCCCACCTGAGAAACTTCGCGAAAAATACAGGCTTTAAAAGAGGATGTTCTCATGGCTAAACCAACCTACGAAGAACTGGAACAAGCGATCAAGGAGTTAAAAAAAGAAGCGGTTGAGCGCAAGCGCGAGGACAAGACGTTGCGGGATAGCGTCGATAAATATCGCCTACTCGTTGAGCAAATCCCGGCTGTCACCTATATCGCCGAGCTTGATGAAACCAGTACTACCTCGTACATCAGTCCTCGGGTTGCGAGACTAATTGGTTTCTCTCAGACCGAGTGGAGGGATGACGCGGATCTGTGGCGCAAACAGCTCCACCCTGAGGACCGCGAGCGCGTCTTGGCAGAGGTCGCACGTAGCCATGAGACCAAAGAACCCTTCATTTCAGAATATCGCATGCTCACCCGGGACGGTCACGTAGTGTGGTTCCGCGATGAAGCAGTCATAGTGCGCGATACTGACGGCAAGCCGCTCTATCTTCAGGGTGTCATGTTGAACATCACGGACCGAAAGCGAACAGAGGAGGCACTGCGGGAGAGTGAAGAGAAATACCGTCTTCTCATTGAAAACATACCCTCTGTAACGTGGATAACGAGTGAGCATGGCAAAACCACATTTATCAGCCCGAATGTAGAGGAAATATATGGATATAGCCAGGAAGAGATATATGAAGGTGCGGATTCTTTATGGTTTGGAAGAATACATCCTGATGATTTAGAACTGGTTAAAGAATCCTTTGAAATGATGTTCACCAAAAAGCAAAAATTTGATGTTCAGTACAGGATTCAAAGGAAAGACGGGGAATGGATTTGGCTCCACGATATGGCAATGATGGCCTTTGAAAAAGATGATATACGGCATGCATATGGTATTTTTTCTGACATCACGGACCGCAAGCGGGCAGAGGAGGCGCTACGTCTGAGCGAAGCGCGGCTCCATACAGCAGTTGACAGCTTGCCGTTCGACTTTTTTATCCTGGACGAAAACAGCCGTTATGTCATGCAAAGCACCGGCTCTAAGAAAGCGTGGGGCGATATAACAGGAAAGCGTCCTGAGGATCTGGTCACAGACAAGTCTACCTTGGCTTTATGGGAAGAGAACAATCGCAAGGCTTTTGCCGGTGAAGTAGTCAAGGGTGAGGTCGAGTTCAAGGCACCGAAAGAGCACAAATTTTTCTACAATATTATATCTCCGATTCGTGATGCAGGAAAGATACGAGGTATTTTAGGTGTAAATATCGACATCACTGAGCACAAGAAGGCAGAAGAAGAAAGAAAAAAACTTGAAGCTACGCTCCAAGAATCCCAGAAGATGGAGGCCATCGGCACCCTTGCAGGCGGCATTGCCCATGACTTCAACAACCTGCTCACGACCATCCAGGGTACTGCCTCATTGATGCTTTTCGATGTTGATTCTACACACCCGCATTATGAACTGCTGCAAATGATCACAAAACAGGTCCGGAGGGGGGCCAGTCTTACGGCCCAGCTTTTAGGATATGCCAGCAAAGGAAAATATGAGGTAAAACCGATCAGCCTCAACCGGATAGTCGAAGAAACCTCTGATGCATTTGGCAGGACCCATAAAGAGATCACTATTCATCGAGAATTAACTGAGGACTTATCCAGCATAGAGGCTGACCAGTCGCAAATTGAGCAGGTCCTGCTGAATCTGTACATAAATGCCTCAGGGTCCATGCCTCGCGGAGGGAAGCTTACCTTAAAGACCATGAATGTAACCCACTACGATATAAAAGACATAGCGCCTAATCCAAGATCCGGCAGCTATGTTCTCCTAACAGTAACCGACACAGGCACAGGTATGGACAAAGAGACCCAGGAGCGAATCTTTGAACCATTCTTTACCACCAAAAAAATGGGAAGAGGCACAGGCCTCGGGCTGGCTTCTGCTTATGGAATCATCAAAGGCCATCGCGGATACATCCATGTCGATTCTGAAAAAGGACGTGGTACAACCTTCAGCATTTATCTCCCCGCATCAGACAAAGAAGTCGTAACGGCTATCAAACCTGCCAAGTACGTTATAGAGAGAAGCGGCACCATCCTCCTTGTAGACGATGAAGACCTGGTATTAGACATAGGCGTCATGATGCTCGAGAAAGTAGGATACACCGTGCTCGAGGCCAAAGGCGGCAGGGAGGCCGTTGAGATCTATGAAGCAAACAAAGATAAAATAGATCTGGTCATCCTTGACATGATCATGCCGGACGTGGGGGGTGGTGAGGCCTATGACAGAATGAAAGAGATCAATCCCGACGTAAAGGTACTCCTTTCCAGCGGATACAGCATAGAAGGCGAGGCGACCGAAATCTTGGAACGAGGCTGTGACGGCTTTATTCAGAAGCCGTTCAATATAAAGGAGCTGTCCGGGAAAATCAGAGAGTTTCTCGATAAGGGATAGGGCAACGTTCAGAAAGCATCAAACCTTTCCATAAATTGTTCCAAATCGGAATACAATAGGGTCACCCACAGAACGGAGGAGCAGGGTCGACGGAGAAGTGAATCAGAGATCTGTTGACTCTCGCAATATTGATATTGAAAGGCATCACAATGAGTAAAACAATTACATCAGACGAACTAGAGATTATGTTAAATGGACATAACCCGCCGCGAGTTATTGATGTCCGGAGGAAATCTGATTACGAGAGCGATCCATCTATGATACCGGGTGCCATATGGATGGATCCTGAAAAAGTGGATGTCTGGAGCAAGAAATTAGGTAATGAAGATGTGGTGGTTTATTGTGTGCGTGGTGGTTCTGTCAGCAAATCGACACTAGAGAAATTACATGGGCTGAACATCAATGCGAGATATATTGAGGGAGGAATTGTGTCCTGGAAGGAATCGGGTAAATCAGTAACGAAAACATAATAGGAGATACGGGGTGATACGAGGGTCGCATCTTAATTATTAAGGTGCGACCACAATTTTCCCTCTTCTTTAAATATAATTTGGTGTGAGTGATTATGGATGAAATTCATGGATTAGCGTCTACCTTTGGTTTTGTACTTTTAATTAGTTTCCATCCATAAATGGCCCTTTTCCGCAATCGCCGACTTCGCCATAGTAGCCTTCTTGGCTACGAGCCGACTTCGCCAAAGCACTGGCTGCGAC
>JAIWEZ010000099.1:0-8036 GCA_048631945.1 Gammaproteobacteria bacterium
TCTGGAATATGGCTATTTTAGTTCATGGTCATAGCTCGACTTCTGGATGCCGGATCAAGTCCGGCATGACAGAATCCAGAATTTGGTGTCAACGGTAAGTGTCGTTGTAGGGCTAATTGAAAATCAAAGGAGCAGCAATGAAAAGAGCCTTTATTCCAGTTCTAATGACGAGTCTACTCTCCATCGCCCATTCTACCTTTGCCCAAAATCCGCCTGTTTCGGATCGTAATTTAATTCTCACCGAAGGCATAGCCGAGGTAAGGGGCCAAAACGATTCAGCCAGGATTTCCATTGCCGTTGTGACCGACGGGCAGAATTTGGAACAGACTAGTTCAAAAAATGCTAACAAAACCAAAACAGTCCTAACAACCATCAAGGGCTTCAATATTAAAAAACTTAAACTTAAGACATCCAATTACCGCGTGACGCCCCAAAGGGATCATAAAGCCCGGCCGCCCAAGATCAAAGGTTATGAAGTGCACAATGCGATTGAGGTTACACTGGAAGAATTTGAGCCTGAGCATTTATCCAAGTATGTTTCCGAAATTGTCGGGAAAGCCATGGAAAGTGGCGCCAACAATATTCATGGCATTCAATTTTACATCAAAAACAAAAAGCCATTAGAAAAGGAAGCTTTAACCCAAGCAACACAGGAAGCTATGGCCCGGGCTAGAACTTTGGCCAAGGCAGCGGGCGTGAAGCTAAAACGCATCGCTTCACTCAGCACTCATCCGATTCACGTGCCGCCCAGGCCGTATATGTTGAGGGCAGCCAATATGAAGGCCGAAGCCGGGGCAGCGGCGCCGCCGATTGAGATAGGGGAAAGCCAAATCCGTGTCCAGGTCAGCTTAGCGTATGAAATAGAATAGTTGGGAAAACTTCGGGGACGCCTTTACATTTACAGATTTGAAATTATGATTCTTGTGTGGACCGATGGGGTCGTCCGTAAATAAATAAGTATCTCGATTATGAGGTGAAGTTCTTTACTTATTTATGGATGTCCCGGTTGTCCTCTATCCATTACTTTATGCAGGAGGATATTCATGACAAAAGCAAGGGACACTAGGAAAGACGTCAAAAAGAAGCCAGCTAAATCAGCAAAGGAGAAGAAGAAGGAGAAGAAGCAGGAAAAGAAGAAGCAGAAATATGAAGACTAGGGTCAGAATAGGGGGGCAAGTCTCCGTTTGACTCTTGCTGGGTTCTATCAAAGGTCAAACGGTGACCCCTTGATTTCGAGAGCTTTTGGCGTGCAAAGCATAGTGTCAACTATATCGGGACATCACCGTAGTTTTCAAAAAAGCTCTTTTCTGCGTCGGCAGTGCCAATTAAGATCATTTCGTCGTTTTCACCAAGAGGAATTGATGGGTCGGGGTTAATATTTAATTCGCCCTTTGTGTTAATGGCGATCACACTGCAGCCCGTTTGTTTCCGGATTTGATTTTCAGCAAGAGATTTGCCCACAAGAGATGAGTGCACCGCCGCGCGGAAAATATTCAGCCCCTCTTGAAACATCAAAACCTCATCCGGTTTCAAGAGATTGATTATGGTGTTGGCACCCATGGAAGCATATGACATAACCAGGTCGGCTCCCGCCTTATGCAATTTGGAAATATTTCTGTCCAGGTTTGCCCTGCTGATAATCTGGATGTCGGGTTGCAATCGCCGGCAATAAATGGTGAGATAAATATTCATAGCGTCATTATGTGTGGTAATTATAACGGACGGAGCCTCTCGTATGCCAGCCTTATACAGGGTATTGATGTCGGCAGCGTTCCCATGAACATAGTTTTCATTGTTTTTAAGGAGCTTTGGATTTTTCTCCACAACCTTATAAGCAATTTGACGCTCTTCTAAGGTCTCTGCTGCGGCACGCCCGACACGGCCTCCACCTAATATCAGGACAGGAGCATCGGCGGTGTGATAAATGCGATAAACGCAGAAGGTCTCATCATATTTTTTGAGCTGTTCAGCAGATCCAGCCAGTAAAAGGACGGTTGAGGAAATGATTCGAGTCTGGGGCTGGGGGATTTCAAACCTGCCTCTCTCCCAGATACCGACGACTGTTATGCCGGTTTTTTCCCGTAGATTGCTTTCAATAAGGGTTTTTCCTTCGAGAGGTGTCCTCATTGCAGGGGCTTCAGCAATAAGAAGCTGATCGAATCTTCCGATGACGTTCGCACCCATGCTCACCCCAAGCGTTCTTCGGGCCAGAGATTTCCCGAGCATCTTCATGAATTGAAAGACGTGAGTACTGCCTGCAAGCTGATGAATGTCAATGGAATCATCCGCATCAGCATTGGTAATGATGGGTACTTTTTCTGATATCTCCCTTATCGTAAAGGCTATGTTTGTATTCATCATATCATCATTGTTGGCAACCACCAGGGCAGCGTTTTGTATGCGAAGGCGTTTATATGTCTCCGGATCACCCGGATCACCCACTACAACTTTGTAGTTCAAGTCGTAAAGTTCTAATGCGCGCTGAAAATCAGTTACGATAATGGCATATTCGTAATTATATTGATTCAGTTTTTCAACAAGATTTATGGTAATAGGGTCAAAGTTTGTCAGGATCACATGGCCTGATGTATCTTCCGGCAATTCACGCGGGGTCCTCGCTCTTGTTTGGGCCTCGAGCCACGGTGCGTAAAAAAATTGTATGAAGGTAAAAGGGAGCATGACGAGCAAGAAAACAATCCCGGACATAAGGACAACCAATGAAAAGACTTTGCCTAAATCGCTTGTAAAAGTGATATCACCGAAGCCAAGCGTGGACATCACAGTGAGAGTCCAATAGAAACCTGTAATCCAGCTAAATTCTCTATCTTCAAAAACCATTATGAAATGAAACAGAATACTGTATATTATGACAATAACCGTTAAGGCTAAAAGAAACTTGAACAGGAGTTTGAGGTTTCTCTTCGTTGTCCTGCTTCGAACAAAGTAAATTACCTGGGCCGGAATAAATTTCATCAAAAAGAGCCTCCACACAATCTGGCCGGTATCACAATAAGGCACAGCCGGTTACTCAAATCGCCTCTGCATAGTTCCCTGTTTACAATTTTAATCCACGAAAGGAAAGGGGTCACCCATAAAGACCCCCATAAAGACACAATGGTTCTGCTTGGACTCATCGGCCTCGTGGTTTCATCGTCCGTCCACTGAGGGCCTCGACAAAGGGGTTGTTATGCGGAGTCGTCCCTCTCTTCTTAGGCCTGCGTTCCTTGTCACTGTTCCC
Source organism: Gammaproteobacteria bacterium (assembly GCA_048631945.1). Lineage (GTDB taxonomy): Bacteria > Desulfobacterota > Desulfobacteria > Desulfobacterales. Next base: position 3,239 of record JAIWEZ010000099.1, read on the forward strand.
AGACCGTTTTGAGCTTCTTGTTTCCTTTCCATTTGACTGGTCCGAATTCTTTTTCATAGAAAGAGAAATCCGCTTTCTTTCCAGGTCAACACCAAGTACAGTCACGGTCACCCTCTGGTTGACTTTGACTACCGTACGGGGATCTTTGACAAAGCGGTCAGCCAGCTGGCTTACGTGGACTAAGCCGTCTTGGTGAACTCCGATATCCACGAAAGCACCAAAGGCCGTAACGTTTGTGACCACTCCAGGCAGCTTCATCCCAGACCTGAGGTCTTCAATTGTTTCTATGCCCTCTGTAAAGTGAAAGCCTTCAAACTGCTTTCGGGGGTCACGACCGGGCTTGGCAAGCTCAGCAAGGATATCAGTTAGAGTAGGTACCCCCACCTTGTCTGTTACATATCTTTGCAAATCGATTCTTTGTCTGAGTTCCTCATCTTCAAGCAAACCGCTCACTTCACAGCCGAGATCCGCAGCCATGGCCTCCACAATGTGATAGGATTCAGGATGAACTGCGCTGGCATCAAGAGGGTTTTTACCATTTTTGACGCGAAGGAAGCCTGCCGCCTGCTCAAATGCCTTGGGGCCAAGGCGTGGCACTTTCTTCAAATCCTTCCTGGATGTCAGCGGACCATTCTCATTCCGGTAGGCGATTATATTCTTTGCCAGCTGAGGACCAAGACCTGAGACGTAGGTGAGAAGCTGTTCGCTCGCCGTGTTGACTTCCACACCCACAGCATTGACGCAGCTTATGACCACATCATCCAGGCTCTGCTTCAGTGCCTGCTGGTTCACGTCATGCTGATATTGCCCAACGCCAATGGACTTAGGGTCTATCTTTACCAGCTCCGCCAAAGGATCCACGAGGCGTCTCCCTATGGAAATCGCTCCTCGAAACGTGACGTCCAAATCAGGAAACTCAGCCCTCGCTACTGCAGAAGCTGAGTAGACTGAAGCACCACTCTCATTAACCATAACCACGGGAACATTGCGGGGAAGGCTTAGGCTCTTGACAAACGCTTCGGTCTCTCTTCCCCCAGTTCCGTTTCCTACGGCTATGGCTTCGACTTCGTAAGTGTTAAACAATTCCCCGAGCTTTGCAGCCGCGTCCTTCTTGGCATGTTCGGACTGGAAAAGATACACGGTGGCCGTCTGGAGCAGTTTGCCTTGGCGATCCAAAGACGACACCTTACACCCTGTCCGAATACCTGGGTCAATGGCCATGACATTCTTTTGGCCAAGCGGCGGCGCAAGGAGAAGTTCCCGAAGATTATCAGCAAATATCTTTATCGCTTCCGAATCGGCGCGCTGTTTCGTTTCCACGCGGATCTCTGTTTCCATGGAACGACAGAGAAGCCTCTTGTAGCAGTCGTGTACAGCGGCCTTTACTTCTTGTGAGGCAGGCCTTGTGTCCTTAACGAACATGGACTCCAAAAGAGCCAATGCTTCCTCCTCAGGGGGCTCCGCCCGCAAAGTCAGAAACCCTTCCTTCTCTCCCCGCCGCATAGCCAGTATTCTGTGAGATGGTGCCTTAGTTACGGATTCTTCCCAATCGAAGTAGTCCCTGAATTTGGCGCCCTCTGTCTCCTTGCCTGCGGTGACCTTCGAGCGGAAAGAAGCCTTCTTCATAAACAGAGCTCTCATCTTTTCGCGGGCTTCCTGGTTTTCGTTCACCCACTCCGCAATGATATCCCGGCTGCCGGCCAGGGCATCGTCTACTGTCTCAATTCCCTTTTCCGGGTCAATATAGGCACCTGCCTCGGCAACAGGGTCAGTGTCCTCTTTTTGTTCGAAAATGAGTTTTGCGAGAGGTTCCAGTCCCTTTTCCTTGGCGATGGTTGCGCGTGTGCGCCGTTTTGGCCTATAGGGCAGGTAGATATCCTCCAAAGTGCTCAAGGTATCCGCAGCCAGAATCTTTTCTTTCAATTCGTCTGTGAGCAACTCCCTTTCTTGGAGCGATTTCAGGATGCTCTCTCGCCGTCTGTCCAATTCTTCTAATTGAGCTGTTCTGTCACGGATTGCGGTTATAGCCACCTCGTCTAAGGATCCGGTGGCCTCTTTTCTATATCGAGCAATAAAGGGCACCGTGGCGCCGTCTTCGAACAGGCTTGCTGTTGCCATGATCTGTTGAAGGCTGAGGTTCAGTTCGTCAGCGATCTTTACAACATGTTTTTCGTTCATCGTCCCTCCAATTTCCATTCGTGTTCCTTCCGTATCATGACTCTCCGATAATTACACCCCATAATGAAGCTCCCCGCAGCCCGCGAAGCACTGCCGTCAGGCAGAACCTGCGGGGAATGCGCTCGCTGTTGCGGTTCAAAGAAAAACGGATGCTGTGAAAAAAAACATTGCCATTTCCAAAAAAACCTGTATTGTGCCCGGTTGACTGCGTAACACCTTGGCGGGACTGTTCCTGGAAATAGGTATTGACACATCCTGCCAATGAGTCTTCATCGATCACTCACTAACCCTCCCTTGCTCTCAGCAATCCCGTGAAATTGCGGTGGCACGACTGGTTGGCGGCGACGATGCATTTATGCCAGTCCATCATCAGTGCTGCTGCCGAATATCGCATTCAGGCCATTTGGTTGTCCTGCGGCTTGCACTGTTACCCCTAATCACGTTTCTATCTCGGAACGGCCACCGCGCGTGGACTTGGGCCGACATCGCAGCCTTGGGTCGAGCGAAGTTGAAGTCTTTCGCTTTTCCCCGGTTCGGAGCAGCTCTTGTCGCATTGCGGAAACCACCCGTTTCTGAATAGGAAACAGAAGGAAACGATTATGTCTTTTAAAAACTTGAAGTTAGCTTCGCCCATCCTGAAAGCCCTTGACCGATGCGGGTATGCCGTCCCTACGCCGATCCAGGCCCAGTCTATCCCAAAAATCCTGGCCGGCCAGGATATTATAGCCTCTGCCCGGACCGGCACCGGCAAGACCGCAGCCTTCATGCTGCCGATTCTGCAACACCTGAGTTCTCCTGGTCCGGGCCAAAAATACGCCCCGCGGGCGCTCGTGTTGACGCCTACCCGAGAGTTGGCTGAGCAGATCACGCAGTCGGCTCGCGTTTATGGCAAATACCTGCGTGTCAAGAGCGCTACCATTGTGGGCGGAATGCCGTACCACAATCAAATCAAGGCCTTGTCCAAGTCACTTGATCTGGTCATCGCAACCCCGGGACGTCTGCTTGACCTCTTGGGGAGTGGACATATCAAGCTCACAGGTCTGGAACTACTGGTGCTGGATGAGGCCGACCGTATGCTCGATATGGGATTTATCCAGGATGTGGAGAGAATTGTTGACTGTGCACCACCTGAACGCCAGACGCTCTTGTTTGCTGCGACACTGGACAACACCATCGTCAAACTGGCACGGCGTATCCTCAAGAATCCGGAGCGTGTTGAAAGTGAATCCACAAGAATCACCCATAAACGTATTGAACAGCGTCTGCATGTGGTCGATAATCTCCGGCATAAGCACCGTATGCTGGAGCACCTCGTCGCTGATTCGCACTTGACCAGGGCGATTATCTTTTCGGCTACGAAAAGGGACGCCGATCATCTGGCCCAGGAGCTCTACGCCGAGGGCCATGCCGCAGCAGCACTGCACGGGGATATGAGACAGAGTGCTCGAAATCGCACTATGAGCAACATGCGGCGGGGGAAGATCAGGCTCTTAGTTGCCACCGATGTTGCCGCACGCGGTATTGATGTAGCCGGTATCAGCCACATCATCAATTTTGATCTCCCAAGATGTGCTGAAGACTACGTTCACCGCATAGGCCGCACCGGCAGGGCCGGCGCCTCAGGTATCGCCATCTCTTTTGCGTTGCCTGGAGAAGTCAACGAGCTGTCGCGGATTGAACGCTACATTGGCCGGACTCTGCGCCGACATGTCATCCCGGGGCTTGAACCCACTCGGTCGCTGCGGCACGCCACGGTGAAGAAGAAACGCCGACGGCAGCCACAGGCACAAGGGAACGGACGGAACGGATCCAGACAGCCAACCTTCGGCAACAACGGGAATACCATGCCTCCAGGGTCTTCCAAAGGCAGGAAGTGGACATCGACAAAGGGAGAAAGGCACATCACCATAGAACACCGCAGGAGCAAGGCAAGCCGGCAGGCAAGGTGGACGAGGTGAGCGATGGACCAGAAGCTGATTAGAAACATTGCGATCATCGCCCATGGTATAACGTTTGACGTTTGGGGACGTGACGTTTTAGTGGAAAAATTAGAACCGGAGGAGTAATCATATGAAGATTGTCTTTGAGAAGGAAAAAGAAACCAAGAATACAATCAAGTACGCGGAAAAGCCTAACCCCGGTAAGCCACCTGTTATCGGTACGCTGTATGTTCAGAAATGGTTTGCCAGTGATCGGGAAACCATTGAAATTGAAATTCCCGAAGCAGAGGAAAGTGAAAGTTAAAAGAACCCTGCCGATCGGTTTATAGCTGCCACGGCGGTGATCTACGGCCTGCGTTTGATGACCCTCGATGAACAGCTCCGTTCTGCAACACAGCACTCAACCTACGATGTCTTCCAACCGTTTGAAGTTCCCTGGAGCTTGCTGCAGGGAATCTTCAAACGCCTATTCCTTTTCGCGGGAGAAAGTGTTACCCTCCTTCAATCAATTTTTCCGGTTTCTCAGTAGCAGAAATATTTAGTTCCTTAGTGCTAAAATTCGTGTTTTTTCTGGCAGAAAATTGAAAACAATCACGAAAGCACGAAAGGACGAAAGCACGAAAGAGAAAAAGAACGAAAAAGACCAAAGCACAATTAAATGCAATGCACCTAAAATTCAA
>JAIWEZ010000100.1:0-8034 GCA_048631945.1 Gammaproteobacteria bacterium
GAGCCTGTTATGTTAGTCCGTTAATTCTGGAATTCGTGTTGTTTATGGCAAAAAATCTTAAAAGATGATCACGAAAGCACGAAATAAAAAAATATTCAGCTTTTCGTGTTTTCGTACTTTCGTGTTTTCGTGATAGTTTTTTTTGTTCCGGTTTATCCGGGTTAGGGTTAAGCTTGACACGGTTTTCGAATCGAAAAAGGCGCTTCTTTTCATCGAATCTGGCAAATGTGAATGGTATAGATAATGTGGAAGGTCTTGAGCGGTGTCTTCATGGGATGGAGCCTTGGTGCCAATGACGCTGCAAATATATTCGGCACAGGGGTTACCACTGGAACCGTAAAATATAAGACCGCTATCTGGGTGACAGCGGTCTTCGTGTTGATGGGCTCTGTCCTGGAGGGCTCCAAATGTATGGCAACTGTTAGCGAGCTCTCTCCCCTTCTCCCAATACATGCCTTTTACTGTGCGCTGGCGACTGCCGTCACCATGACCACCCTCACCTACTTTGCCATTCCTGCCTCCACCTCTCAGGGAATCATTGGAGCCATTATTGGGGCCGGCATTCTTTCCGGGTCGGCGGACTTTTCTAAGCTTTATATAATTGTTTCGTGTTGGGTATTGACTCCCATCAGTGGGATCATCGTCGGGTATTTCCTTCATCGGCTCTTAGGATACATCTTGGACAGAACGATTACCAGTCTTACATACAGAAATCTACTATATTCAATTGGAATCATAACTGCAGGTAGCTACGGAGCCTATTCCCTCGGCTGCAACAATGTAGCCAACGTTACCGGAGTTTACGTGGGTACAGGAATCTTGTCCGCAGAAATGGCTTCCGTGATTGGGGGCTTGAGTATTGCTTGCGGCGTGCTAACGTATAGCGAAAAGGTCATGATGACCGTGGGCAAGGGAATTGCTCCCTTAGATCCATTTTCCGCGCTTGTCACAGTTTTGGCCACTGCATTCACTCTCCACATTTTTACTCAAATAGGTGTACCGGTCTCCTCTTCTCAGGCAGTCGTTGGTGCTGTGGTTGGCGTGGGAATAGTGGGGGATGTACGCACAGTGAGCCCAAAGATACTTGCTAAAATTGGAGCGGGTTGGGTCTTGACGCCAATATCAGCAGGTCTCCTGGCTTGGGCACTCATAAGGTGGACGACATAGTGTCCATCCAGAAATGAGATATTTTTTGCAAGGTCAAGGAAGACGAAGATTTTAACCGCAGGAATACATAGGGTATTTTGAGGATTGAAATCTGAGTCTGACGCAGAAATTGCGGGAAATAGCCATTTATGGATGGGCACTAAATAGTTTTCCCTGCCAAGTCTCTCTGGCCTCCAATGTATTATTGATAAGAGAAAGGGTCTGTTGTTTGTTTAAGCTCCATCCAGGGGATAGAAGGACCGAGGGATCAGGATCTCCGGTAAGACGTTGTACGATAATATTGGGGGAAAGACGTTCTATGAACGCGGCCACCCAATCCACGTAGGTCTCCTGGTCCAGGACTGCACAGTTGCCCTCCTGAAAAAGCCTGGCCAATGGAGTTCCCTTAAGGATATACAAGCTGTGGATTTTAATGCCGTCTATATCTAGGTCGGCCAAGGCTTTAGCTGTATCAAGAATATCCTCTCTGGATTCGCCGGGAAGCCCCAAGATGACATGGGCACAAATCAGAACATTTCGACCCTGGGTCATCCGCACAGCTTGAACAAAATCTTCAAAGGTATGCCCCCTATTGATCTTTTCCAGCGTTCGATTGTGTATGGATTGAAGTCCGTACTCAATCCAAACCATGTGCGTAGCAGTGTATTCTTGAATAAGGTTTAGTCTTGCCTCATCAACGCAGTCCGGCCTGGTGCCAATAGTAAGCCCAACTATCCCGGAATCTGCCAGGGCCTCATTGTATCGTTTGCGGAGGATATCACAAGGGGCGTAAGTATTTGTAAAAGCCTGAAAATAGGCAATAAACTTCTCGGCCTTGTACCGGCCTGCCAATCGCACTTTTGCCTGCTGAATCTGCCCCTTGATTGATTCGGATCTGCGGGCGGCCCCAGTACCGGAGCCCATACCATCGCAAAAAACGCAACCACCAAAGGACAGGGTTCCATCCCGGTTCGGGCATGAAAAGCCGGCATCTATGGTTATCTTCTGAACCCTGCAGCCAAAGCGTTTCCTGAGATAACCGTTAAAATCATTGTATCGTCTACCGGTCATAGGATGCGGTGTGATTTCCAGAGAGGTTATCATGGACGAATGGAAACGCGTCGCGGGGTTTGGTGGTAAGAGCTTGGTTGCGCACCCTTAATCGAACCCTTTTCCAACGAACCTTAAGCTGTCAGAATTCGGCCGAGGCCATCCCACGACACAGACTGTATTACTTACCGCTGCTTCCTCCCGGATCTGACGGGGTTCGTAACCGCCTGTTGCGTGGTGCCCGACCTGGGGCAGCTCTTGGAACATGGAAGTGCAGACCCTCAAAAGGGAATTCAGCCCCGCATTAAGCGGATTTCGGGTAACAGGACACCGCTAGCTTCCCGCTTAGCGCAACCAAGCGACTATTTTATAGCTTAAGGTTTGCTCCATTTCAACCGTAAAATCCTTTCTGCAGCCCTCCGGCATCTTTTCCCTTGACTCAACCCCTTTGGCAACTTGTAATATATAGTACTACCCATGCTGACCTTCAAAAAAGATCACGGTTTCTTGTCTGCGGTTGAGGCCGCTATCCGCCATTATCACATGCTCGATGGAGGAGATACCATCCTGGTGGGCGTTTCAGGTGGACCGGACTCTGTGGCGCTTCTTCATAGTCTTGTGAGCCTTGCGCCTAAGTGGTGTCTCCGATTGGTCGTAGCACATTTGAACCACCAATTACGCGGAGCGTCCGCAGATCAGGAGGCGGCTTTTGTCGGTAGGCTATCTAAAGTATTGGGTATTCGCTGTGAAATAGGTTCAAGAAACGTAGCAAAATATGGTGCCGAGCAAAGACTTTCCCTCCAGGAAGCAGCCAGGATTGTTCGTTATACCTTCTATGATGAGGTAGCGGACAAGTATTCTGCCGGCAAAATTGCCCTTGGTCATCATGCAGATGACAATGCTGAATCGATCCTCATGCATTTGCTGCGGGGAACAGGCCCCTTGGGACTTGCCGGCATCCGTCCTGTTCGTCATGGACGCATCATCCGACCGCTTATAGGCTTGACCAGGAAGGAGATATTGGCTTTTCTCAAACAGGGTGGCTTTGAGTACATGAGAGACCGTTCCAACCTCGATACAAAATACCTCCGGAACAGGATACGTCACAAACTGTTGCCCCAGCTTAAGGAAGATTATAACCCGAATACGGTTTGTGCCCTGAACCGTCTTGCTTCCATTCTCAGGGATGAAGAGGATTTCTGGGACCGGAAGGTTCGGCGAACACTTCAGGGGCTTGTATTGGACCATACTTCAGATCGCCTATCTCTTAAGTCTCGCGGGCTTTCTAGTCTGCACCCGGCGCTGTTGCGTCGTCTGGTACGCCAAGCAGTCTTATCATTAAAAGGAGATCTGAGACGACTTGGCCATGTTCACGTCGAAGCAGTAGCCCGGCTTATCGCCGCGCCGTCACCTTCGGGGCGTCTGGATCTGCCGGAGGGGGTTAGGGTAGTTCGCGATCGGGAAGTGGTCAATTTTTTATTATACCCCCGTGAGGAAGATGCCTGGTTTGAATATCACATACCACGCATACAAACTACCTTTATCCGTGAAATCGGCATCTTACTTAAACTTTCGGTGTGCGATGGCAATGATGTCTCTCACCCCAAGAACTATCCTCAGACCACAGCGCTTTTTGACCTGGCTGCGGTCACTTTTCCGCTCATGGTTAGAAACCTCAGGCACGGAGACCGATTCATACCTTTGGGGATGGTCGGTTCACAGAAGGTAAATACCTTTTTCATAAACCATAAGGTTCCCCGCTCAAATAGGCTGCGCTGCCCCATTCTGCTTAGTGGCGGGAAAATTATATGGGTGGGAGGATACCGCATAGATGATTCGGCCAAGATCACCGAAAAGACGAAAAAGGTCTTGAAAGCGGAACTCTTGCCAGCATGAGTAATAAAGATTGAAATCCTGAATTTAGTGTATTATGTTTGTATTAAGTTGCAAGATTTTCCCCTATAAACTCAGGGAGGTTATCCTTTCGTGAACCCTTTTTACAAAAATCTGGCCCTATGGCTGGTGATCAGCCTTATGATGATCCTACTCTTTAACCTGTTCAACCAGTCAAGGGTCCGGGACAATGAAATCAGTTACACGGAATTCATGGCTCAAGTCGAAAATGGTGCCGTTATTGGGGTCGTAATTCAGGGTCAAGAAATCTCCGGTACCCAGGCGGATGGTAGGCGTTTCAAGACCTTTGCCCCTCAGGATGCAGACTTGATCAAGATTCTAAGAAATCGCGGAGTGACCATTAAAGCAAAACCTCCTGCTGAAGCCCCGTGGTATATGAATCTGCTGGTATCATGGTTTCCGATGATTCTGTTGATTGGTGTATGGATCTTCTTCATGCGTCAAATGCAAGCAGGCGGGGGCAAGGCCATGTCTTTCGGGAAAAGTAGGGCCCGGCTTCTATCTGAACAGTCTGCGAAGGTAACCTTTGAGGACGTTGCAGGCATTGATGAAGCCAAGGAAGAGTTAGGGGAAATCATTGATTTTTTGAAAGACCCTAAAAAATTTACCCGCTTGGGAGGAAGAATTCCAAAGGGGGTGCTTCTGATGGGCGCGCCTGGAACCGGCAAGACGCTTTTGGCACGGGCAATCGCCGGAGAAGCCAGTGTTCCCTTTTTCAGCATTAGCGGTTCGGATTTTGTCGAAATGTTTGTAGGTGTTGGCGCCTCTCGTGTCAGAGACCTGTTTGTTCAGGGTAAAAAGAATGCGCCCTGCATAATCTTTATTGATGAAATTGACGCTGTGGGCCGACACAGAGGAGCTGGCCTTGGAGGAGGGCACGATGAAAGAGAGCAGACCTTGAACCAGCTCCTGGTGGAGATGGATGGATTTGAATCTAACGAAGGAGTCATCCTGATATCCGCCACAAATCGACCTGATATTTTGGATCCTGCCCTTATGCGTCCCGGACGTTTTGACCGCCAAGTCGTTGTGCCCGTACCCGACATTAAGGGCCGGGAAGGAATCCTCAAGGTTCATAGCCGAAAGACACCCCTGTCCGACGATGTGGAGTTGTCGGTCCTTGCCAGGGGTACACCCGGATTCTCCGGGGCGGACCTTGAAAATATGGTTAATGAAGCCGCGCTTCTGGCAGCCCGTTTTAACAAAGATCGTCTGGAAATGGTTGACTTTGAGGAGGCCAAGGACAAGGTGCTCATGGGAACAGCCCGTAAGAGTATGATCATCAGCGACCACGAGAAAAGGAATACCGCTTATCATGAAGCGGGCCACACCTTGGTAGCCAGGATGATCCCGGGAACCGATCCGATTCACAAAGTTACCATCATCCCCAGAGGACGCGCAATGGGGCTAACCCAACAACTCCCTATAGACGAAAAGCACACCTACCCGAAGCAATACCTTGTGAGCAACCTTGCTGTACTCATGGGTGGTCGGGCAGCCGAAGAGTTGGTCTTGGACGAAATGACCAGCGGGGCGGGTAACGACATTGAGCGAGCAACAGAAACCGCGCGCAAAATGGTCTGCCATTGGGGTATGAGCAAAAAATTGGGGCCCCTTTCCTTTGGCCAGAAGGACGAACAGATTTTCCTTGGAAGAGAGTTTGCTCAACATAAAGACTATAGTGAAGAAACGGCTATGCTTATCGATCAGGAAATCAGGGAGTTTGTCACCCAGGCTTATGAAAAGGCCAAAAAAATCCTTAAGGAAAACATGGACTCCCTTCACTCCCTGGCACAGGCCCTGCTCGATAGAGAGACCCTGGTGGAAAGGGAAATAGATGCCATCATCGCTGGTGATGTCCCCAAGACCGCAGAGCAAAGTGAAGAAGGGACAAAATCTGGCGCACACACCCAGAATGAGACCACGGCACCCGGAAAACTCCGGCCACTTCCTAACTAAATCCCTGAGAATATGAACGGGCGAACCTCGTTTGAGCTTAGATGCGGCCCCTATTTGCTGACCTTAGGACCGCGGACTTTAATTATGGGCATTTTAAATGTAACGCCCGATTCATTCTCAGATGGAGGCCTTTATTTTGACAAGGAGGATGCGGTCGCCCACGGGGAAGCGCTGGCTGCAGCCGGGGCTGATATCATTGACATCGGCGGGGAATCATCGCGCCCCTTTTCAGAGCCGGTGCCTGCTGAGAAAGAGATTCAACGGGTAGTGCCGGTCATTGAAGAGCTCGCCCGTCGTGTTTCCGTTCCCATATCGATTGATACCACCAAGGCCCAGGTGGCAAGACAGGCCCTTGAAGCAGGGGCGGTTATAGTTAATGATATAGGAGCGCTCAGGCTTGATCCGGCGATGGCAGATCTGGTTGCTGATGCAAATGTGCCGGTTGTATTGATGCACATGAAAGGCTCCCCTAAGAACATGCAGAATGATCCGCAGTATAAAGATGTCGTTGGGGAGATCAAAAGCTTTTTGGCTGATGCCATTCACAAAGCTGAAGAGGCAGGCATTAACCACAGCAGGATCATCGTAGATCCGGGAATCGGTTTTGGTAAAACGGTCACCCATAATTTGCGCCTCATCAAAGATCTTCAGGCATTGCAGCCCCTTGGAGTTCCTATTGTGATCGGCCCATCTCGCAAGTCTTTTATATCAAAGCTTTTGGGTCCCGGAGACGAACGTCGCGAGACAGGAACACAGGCTGCGGTGGCGGTGGCTGCCTTAAATGGGGCGCACATAATACGCGTCCACGATGTGGAACGAACAAGAGAAACCTTGAAACTGGTGGATGCCATCAAGAATTCATAATTATTACCTGCACTTCCGGATGGTATGCAATCTAAATCCAAAATCCAAAATCCAAAATCCAAAATACCATATAGGACTGTCCTTCTAGTTCTAACTACTCTTGTCCTTTTAATTGGATTTGGTCTACTCTTGTATGAAAAGCAAGATCAGGTCACACTGGCCATCCCTGTCAGACTCGAGCATATCCCCCATGACCTGATAGCTGTCCGCGAAACGCCTGTTCTGGAGGCCCGTTTAAAGGGGCCTAATAGGGTCCTTAAAGATCTCAAAGACTCGCAACTGTCTTACAAGATTGACCTGTCTAGCGCCAAACCCGGGCCATTATCCATCAAGATATCCCCTGATATGATCAAGGTCCCATGGCGGGTATCAGTCCTTGAAATTGATCCGGCCTCTTTCACCATAACTATTGAGAAGCAGACGGAAAAAATGGTCCCTATTGTGGCCGATTTGAATAAAGATCCAGCCCCGGGCTACATTATATCCCGTGTGGCTGCAACCCCTTCTACGGTCCGGATTACCGGACCCATGAGTGTGCTGGACAATATTTCGGCTGTACGCACTACACCCGTTGATGTGGAAGGATTGACCGATACAATCAAGAAGAAGGTCGCCTTGAATTTGAGCCATAATCCTCATGTTCAGGCAATTGGCGATAGCCTGGTTGAACTCGAAATTGAAGTCGAGGAAAAAATGGTCGAAAAATGGCTGGATATCGCTATTCAAGTCAAAAGCGGCAATTACAGGTACGTGATCACGCCTGATCGCATTGAGATTTTGCTCAGGGGCCCCATGAATACAATAAAAAAGCTGACCCAGGACAATGGGGTACAGGTCTATGTTGACCTGGAGGGTTTAAAACCCGGCACATATGTGCGCCCTGCTGTTATTGAACCGCCCCTAAACACCACGCTGGTGGAAGCGAAGCCAGAGGTCTTTACAGCAAAGCTGCTTAGGACGAGCCCTTAAGATATGATGGTCTCGTAAAAAGTCGAAAAACACCTCTTTCTGTCATTCCGGCCCCTGCTTCCGCAGGGGTAAACTTGTCCCCGCGAAGGCGGGGAGCCGGAATCCAGTGAAATCAACATGTTCTGGATGCCG